>JAGHSL010000367.1 GCA_018065885.1 Candidatus Limimorpha equi | reverse complement strand
TCACTTATCATTACGACATGAAAAAAGAGCATCTTTTCAACGGCGACAAGACCAATCTGAACCGCGCTTTCGGCAATATCGTGAAGAACGCCGTGCAAGCCATCGGAAACAAGACTGATGGAAAAATCGATGTGGAACTGATTGATAATGAGCAGAAATACATCATCAAGATTAAGGACAACGGCAAAGGCATCAAGGAGGAAGACAAGAAGAAGATTTTCCTGCCGAATTTCACCACCAAATCGAGCGGAACGGGCTTAGGACTTGCCATGGTTTACAACATCATTCAGGTGGCCGACGGACGCATCAATTTTGAAAGCGAAGAAGGCGTTGGCACGACCTTTATCATTGAGCTTTTCAAAAACAAAAGTCTGTAGTATAACGGATGACTGATTTTAAGTGCCATAAAAAAACCGCCAGCGAAAACTGACGGTTTAGTTTGTATCAAGGGAAGTCGTCGCCCAAAGCTTACTCGACAAAAACTTTCTCGGAGTGCCCTCCCATACGGACGATATACAGCCCAGAACTGAGTGAAACCCTTGTTTCGTTCATTACTTCCACATCCATGACCTTCTGCCCGATAATGTTGAAGATTTCTGCGGTTCCTTCGCCCTTGATGGTGATGATACCATCATTGGAAGGGTTAGGATAAACATTGACTGGCGAAGTAACAGCTTCATCGACACCAAATTGGGACTTTTCAGTCCCAATGACGACGAATGTGTTGAAGATTTCAGAACTAACACCTAGTCTACCATCGACAAGAGACACTTCATATATTGTTGTGTCTCCAGCAGTAGGTCCGTAGATTTCAATTCTCTTCATTCCAAAGCATCCGTCGATGAATTCTCCGTTCTCAGACCATTCACCTGGTTGTACAAAGGTCTCCTCGTATGGCACCCAGTGCCACGGCTTGAGGATCTCTTTCTTGCCTTCTTCAACGAAGAGGGTATCGGTGAACGGGACCATTTGGGGTGGGCGAGTGTAGGCTTTGAGAACAGTGACGATACCATACATTATCATTCTGTTATTAGCCTCATATACTGCTAGTTGAGCAATATTGTTGACTCTGATGTATTTTGAAAAGCCAACAATTTCTCCTGAATAAGCATCCCAAACCTCTGCTACACCTGGGCATTCAATGATTATTGGAAGGTACCCTTCGTAGTCGCCATCCAACTTCTCGATCTGGATCGTGTCTTCGGGAGTCAGGTGAGAATTACCGGAGCCCCAGATGAAGATGTCAACGACATAATCCTCCCAATTTTCTGGGGTATCCACCCAGCCTGTTGGGCTGCTTATTGTTTGAGCGTTGGCGTTCACGATTGCCAACATTGCCACGGCGAGAAGGGTAAATAATTTTTTCATAAAAACCTCCTTTTTTCCAATTACCTAATGCGGCAAAAATATTGAATTTCAAGATAGAAACAAGAGAAAATCGTGTTTTTTGCTAAAAAATAGGCAATTTTTCATGGTTTTGGTGGCAATCGCGCATCGTTTTCATGCGAAAAATGCAAAAGATGCGAATGATACTTGAAGACATTTTCATATTTTTGCGCATCGAACAACGAAAACAGACGGCTATGGGACAGAAACTTCCAATCGGGATACAGAGTTTTGAGG
>JAGHSL010000256.1 GCA_018065885.1 Candidatus Limimorpha equi | reverse complement strand
TTTTATGTTGGCTGCATTGTTCGCAGGAACAATGGCCTTTGCCCAGACTGAAGACAAGGCGCAAGCCATTGACCAGTATGGCAACAAAGTGGATGTCGAGGAAGTGACAGCATCAAGCCGTGACGGTATCCTCGTGTTCGAATCAAAGGACAAGGACTACAAACTTTGGTTTGACTCCAGAGTGCAGGTCGATTTCGGTGCATTCTTCGGTCAGCAGGACTGGGCTGACGAAATTGGCAATGGCGCCAGCATCCGCCGCGCACGTTTCGCCGTCAAGACTCAAATCACACCTGACTGGTATGGTGAAGTCGACATGGAACTTGCCAATGGTTCCTTTGAACTGAAAGACGCTATCTTCCGCTACAACGGCCTCAAGAACTGGCAGTTCAGCGTCGGTAGCCAGAAACCTGATTTCTCACTTTCACGCAACACTTCGTCGCGTTACCTCGAATTCATGGAACGCCCGATGATCGTCAGTGCGTTGGCTCCAAGCCGTCACCTCGGCCTCTTTGCCAAGTACACCAACAAGTACTTCTTTGGCAGTGCTAGCGTCTTGTTCCAAGAAATCGAAGGTCAGGAAACACGCGATTTCGTGGAAACACAGAATAAGGATTACGGCATGGACGAAGGTCTGTCGTATGTCGGTAAAATCGTTGTCCGTCCTGTCAACGAAGCCAACTATGGCCTCCATATTGGTGGCGCTTTCATGTACGACACGCCAAAGACTTCTGATGAAAACGGCATCATGGGCGTGACACGCTACAGCTGCCGCAACACCACCAACATCAACCGCAAGAAGTATGTCGATACCGACGACATCAAGTACACCGACTACAACCTTTTGGCAACAGCTGAAATTGCCGGTCACTATGAGGGTCTCCGCATGGAAGGTGCATGGTTGGCCGACTGGTGCTACTTGGATAAGGATCACAAACTTGACAAGCCGTATTATTTCAACGGATGGTACATTGAAGGCGGTTATCTCCTTTTCGGCGGCAAGCAGAGCTACGACAGCGACGGCGCCAAGTTCAACCGCGTCCGCAATGGTCGCAGCTGGGGTGATGTCGAACTGGCTCTCCGTTACGAATATGTCAACATGAATGATTATGAAGACCGTGCTGCTGCAGAAGCCATCTATGGCGGTGCAGCAGAACTTTATGGCGCAGCCTTGAATTTCTATTTCGGCAAGAACGTGAAGGTCGCCCTCAACTATCAGTATGTCAACAACGACCGTTATGCCAACGGCAAGGGCAAACTTTACTGTGGCCTTGATGCTGCCGGCAATCCGACCAAGGATTTCACCCAAGTTACGATGGCAGATGGCGATGCAGGCGTCAACTATCACATGCTCCTCGCCCGTTTCCAGATTGCTTTCTAAAAATCATAATTGTCTAACATTAAAATTGAATGAAAATGAAAAAGATATTATTTGTGGCATTAGCCCTTATCGTTGGTCTTGCTTCATGCGTTAAAGACGAAAAATATCCTGGCATCAATATTACAGGAGTAAGCTATACCCCAACC
>JAGHSL010000223.1 GCA_018065885.1 Candidatus Limimorpha equi | reverse complement strand
ATGGAAGATGCTTCCATCAGCTTTATGGATATCCTCGTTAAGTACAACAAATAATAAGTAATAATCATGAACGGTAAGCTTTCAAACATCGGTAAGTGGGTTCTTGCCGTGCTGGCTCTCATCACTGTCGCTTTGGCCGTGTATTTCTACATGGACCTCACGAGTGATTCCCGCACGTCAATTATCCTGAATTGGGGCTACATCTTGATTATACTTGGCATCGTTATCGCATTGCTCTCTGTCATTATTTCCGGCGTTGTCAAAGGTATCAATGGCAAGAAGATCTTAGTTGCAATTGGTGCAATTGTTGTTATTGGAGTTGTAGCATTTATTATGGCAAAAGGCAGTTTCGACATTCCTTATCAGGCTGGTGATGTCACCTATTCGGGCAACACACACGGCTGGGTCGAATTCGGTCTTGATTTCTTTTATGTAACCCTTGGAGTCAGCATTCTTTGCATTCTCTATTCAGTTATTAAATCAGGTAAATAAAAACACTTCATCATGGCCAAGAAAGTTCCAGAAATTAACTCGAGTTCGCAGGCTGACATAGCATTCTTGCTATTGTGTTTCTTCCTGATGACCACTTCAATGGACGTCGACTACGGTATCACCCGTCGTCTGCCTCCTCCTATCGAAGTCAACGACGAAGACGTGAAGGTCAAGGAAAGAAATGTGATGAATGTTTTGATTAACAAAAACGATAGACTGTTGGTCAATGGCCGTCCTTCCGACATTTCTTTGCTGAAAGACCAAGCCAAGGAGTTTATGACTCCACGTCCAAACGACCCAACCGCTCCTGAAGTCGAAACCAAGACTTTCGACCTCGTTGGTGACGTTTTGATGTCGAAGGGCGTTATTTCCTTGCAGAATGACCGCGGTACTTCGTATGCTATGTATATCAGTGTGCAGAATGAGTTGGCACGCGCCTTCAATGAAATGAAGGAGGAATTGGCAGTTCAGAAATTCCACAAGCATCTCGACCAACTCAACGAAGATCAAACTAAAGCTATTAATGATGCTGTGCCAGTACGTGTCAGTGAAGCTGAACCTGTTGTGTACGGTAATAATTAAAGGAGGATAAACTATGGGTAAATTCAGAAAAGAAGGTAGCAAGGAAGTGCCACAAGTGAGTACCTCATCACTGCCGGATATCGTTTACATGTTGATTTTCTTCTTCATGATTACCACATCAATGCGTGACGTTGAACTGAAAGTCAAGACCGCCATGCCTAAGGCTTCTGAAATCCAGAAGCTCGAAAGGAAGGCATTGGTGAGCAGCATCTACATCGGCCCTCCGCGTGATACCAAGCTCGGTACCGAATCACGTATCCAGCTTGATGATGCTTTCGCCCGTCCGGACGACATCGCTGACTGGATTATGAAAGAACGTGAATCACGTGCTGAAGCTGACCGTCCGCTCCTGACCACTGCTCTGAAGGTGCATAAGGATACCCGTATGGGTGTCGTCACCGACGTGAAGCAGGAGCTTCGTAAGGTTGGTGCATTCCGTATCAACTACACCACGCTCAAGGGTAGCGCTCTTGAAAATCAGAGATAATCATTTATTTGTCTGATATTGAAAAAGGATGGCTTTCGCCATCCTTTTTTGTTGTTGTAATGAAATGGTTGATTGAAAGTTTTGAAAATATTGAAAGTTTTTAATTCTTTTGATTTGTTTTTTGCCTAAATTTGTATTTTCATTCAATCCTAAATGGTACTTGAGTTATGTCTATTGAAATCAAAAAGATAGCTAATCGTAGTGATTTAAAGAAGTTTATACTTTTCCCTTACGAATTATACAAAGATTGCGAAAACTGGGTTCCCGCTTTAAGAGGTGATGAATTTGACACTTTCAATCCTAAGCATAATGGTGCTTTTGAATATTGCGAGGCCGATTATTTTTTAGCCTATAAAAATGCCAAGATAGTTGGTCGTGTGGCTGCCATCATCAATCGCAAGGCAAACGAGACTTGGCAACAGCCTGTTGTCCGTTTTGGATGGATTGAGTTCATTGAAGATGTCGAGGTGCTGCAGGCTTTGATTGATGCGGTTTCAGCATGGGGAAAGGAACGTGGCTGCACTTTAATAAAAGGGCCGCTTGGCTTTACCGATATGGACAGAGAAGGTCTTCTTGTGGAAGGATATGAGCATTTAAGTCCTTTTACTTGTCTTTATAATTTCCCTTATTATGACAGGCTCTTGAAACAAATCGGGTTTGACAAGGATGTCGACTGGACGCAATCGATTGTCGATATTCCCGATGTTCTTCCCCCCTCTTTTCAATATACTGATTTGATAGAAAGGCGTTTCGGACTCCGTGCAGCTAAAGCCCATACGATGTTAGGGATGTGTCTACGCTATGGCATGTCTATTTTTCACATGTATAATGAGACCTTTGCTCCGCTTTTCCAATTTACGCCTCTTACCGACCGTCAGATTAAACGTTATTTGCTGACTTATATTCCAATCCTGAATAAAGACTTTGTCTGCGTCCTGATTGATGCGAATGATAAGCCTGTGGGGTTCGCTTTCTGTGTTCCTTCGCTTTCGAAAGTTGTCAAGAGAAGCAATGGCCGTCTACTGCCCTTCGGTTTTTTGCGTATCCTTCATGCCATCAGGCATAACGACACCTTGGAGGCTTTGATGATTGGCATTCTGCCTGAATATCAGGGTAAAGGAGGCATAGTTCCGATTTTCAAGTATATTCATGAAAACTGCATAAAGTTTGGCATTACCAAGATGATTACCAATCCTCAGCTTGAGACAAATTATAAGGTGCAGTCGATTTGGAATGACTATAAGACGGAACCTTTTATGCGTCGTAGATCTTACTGTAAATCAATTGAATAATTAAAATATTTATATAATGGGACATTATTTTTATGATATGATTCCAGCTGACGAATTGGCTCAGCTGACTTACATTCCGACAATGCCGGAATTTGTGAAATGGATCGGTGAAAAATGGGCGGACAGGCCTGCCGTTTCAGATACAGTTGTCACATACACATATAAGGAAATGTGCAGCAGGATTGCACGCCGCCGTGCTTTCCTGAACGGATTGGGCTTGCAAAAAGGTGACAAGGTCGCCATTTTGGAACTCACCTCTATCGATGCCGTTGAAATGTTTCTTGCCGTGACATCGGCTGGTTATGTTGCCATCAATTTGCCGGCACAATTGCCAGCACAAGCTGTGGTAGGCTGCTGCATGAAATTCGGTGTCAAGGTGCTTGCAGTTAGAGATGAATTTATGGATAGAACGCAAGGTGCTCCTTGTGTTGTCATTTCTTCTTCATCCATGGCTGAAGTTGAAGCTCCTGTGGCCGAAGTCGACCGCAACGATGCCGCCGCCATTTTCTTCACCGGTGGAACCACTGGTGCACCAAAGGGTGCAATCCTTCCGCATCGTGCCTTGACAAGAGGTGGTTTCAACGGCTGTTTTGCTCCTGGAAGCCAACTCTTTGGACAAAGATATATCTGCCTGTTGCCGTTGAGCCATGTTTTCGGCTTGATTCGTAGTACTTTATCAGCATTCTATTCAGGCTCACTCTGGTTCTCGGCCGAAGACATGAAGGCCACCATTAGCAAATTGCCGATGATTAAGCCTACAATCCTGATTTTGGTTCCTGGCCTTTGTGATGTGTTGATGGGTCTTGCCAAGATGTACGGACCTCAATTCCTTGGTGGTCAGTTGAAAATGATTATTTCGGGGGCTGCCAATGTGCCGCCGCGTTTGATGACTGAATTTGACAAATTTGGCATCAGTTTGCTGGCTGGTTACGGCATGACGGAAGGTGCTAATCTGACAACGGGTAATGCCGATGTGAAAACGCATCCGACTTCGGTTGGCAAGGTTTATCCGGAACAGGAAATCAAAATCGTGAATGATGAAATCTGGTTCCGTGGTGACAATGTATTCCTTGGCTATTACGGTGATCCCGAAAAGACAAAGGAAACCCTGACTGAAGACGGTTGGGTGAAAACTGGTGATTTAGGTCGTATCGATGAAGATGGTTTCGTTTACATCACGGGGCGTATCAAGAATCTGATTATCCTTGCTAACGGTGAAAATGTTTCGCCGGAGACCATCGAAGAACCTTTCTACAAGTGCGATGCCCTCAAGGATTGTCTTGTGAGGCAAGAGGAAGTCGATGGTTTGCCTGTCATTACTATGGAAATCCTGCCTCAGCCAGCCGCTTTTGCAGGAAAGAGTCAGGAAGAAATCCATGCTTTCTTTAAGGATTTGGTCGAAAAGGTGAATGCGGAACTGCCATCAACACATCGTGTTGCGAAGTTTACAATCCGCACTGAAGATTTTAAGCGTACAGGTTCACTGAAAGTTTCACGTAATCAATGATTTGGCATGACACAAGAAGAAATTTTAGCTGGCTTGAAAGTGATTTTCGCCAACATTAGGCCACAGGTCGATATTAACACAATTGGCATGGATTCCAACTTGCTCGAAGACCTTTATTTGGATTCGCTTTCCATGTTGCTGATGTCGTTGGCAATTGAACAGAAATTCAATTTCCAGTTTGAGACGCAAGCTCCTTTTAAGACTGTTGGAGAGGTCGTTGAATATATTGCCGGAAGGGTAAGTTGATAAAATGGAAGAATGACTTTGAGCAGCCACTTAGAAATCAAAAAGCCTATCCCCAAAAGGACAGGCTTTTTTGATGTTTTCTTTCAGTATGTTTCTCAGAGTGTAATATCGTCGCCGTTGGCGTTCTGGAAATTGTACTGCAAAGCGTGGAAGTCGGACATAGACTGCACCTTGAAAGATTTGCCATATTTCCGCATCCATTTGTAACGGATTGAAAACAGTCCTTTCGTCAGGTAGGCATAAATGAAAGGATGCACTTGCAGGGTGATGTGGTTCTCGTTCTGGTCGAGTAGCAAGTACTTGAGATTGTTTTCGATTTCGTCGATGAACAAAATGGCCGGGCGGATTTTGCCTTCGCCATCGCACACGGGGCATTTAATTAATTGGACGGCAATGATTTAATGATTCTTTTATTATAACTTGCGTTCTGTAGCCGACAAAAAACATAGAAAGCCCCACTCTAAAAGGAGTGAAGCTTTCCTTTGTTTTACTCCTTCTATGAAAGAAGGGAAAATGCTGCTAAAACTAACGAACTAAGCGAACTGTGAACCCGCTACTCCGAGTATCGTTGTTTGGGAACACACCACCCGCACCAAAATACAAGCAGTACGCTTTATTCTTAACATCCTTGTTAGGAGTACTAGACCAAGTGTATCCGTAGGAACCGACACTACCAACTTTCGATCCATTGCGGTAGCCAGCGACAGGGAGAAAGACAGCGCTGTATGTGGCGAGGTCTTCCGTTGTTGTAATGTCATCAAGTGGCATGTTGCTGTCGTCAGGGAAAATCACAAGCCCTCTTACAGTAGTTGTAGAACCACTTACAGAAAGTGTTTTTATATTGTCAACCCCTGTCACTGCCGTGCCACGTTTATCACTTAGCAGGTAGCTCCACTCAGCTTTTGATAATGATCTCCAAACACCTGTTTCACCGTTTACTGTGAATTCAGGGTTAGGCTTATCTGCATCTTCTATGTTTTGCTTGTTAGTGAAGAACACGTCTGAAGTAACAGCTTCAGTGCCGCTATATGGACTTGAATATGAATTGGACATGCAGCTGTATGGCTGATAAAAGAAGTGACTCACATGGTTTGTATTCCAAGTATTTGAAAAACTCCATTGGTTTGTCTCGAACTCGAACGAATCGCCGTCCCAATACATAAGACCCGGAGCAAACTCGACTGTGGTGCCATTATCATCGACAGTAAACTTAATTTCGGGAACAATTGCAACCGCTTCGCCTCCTTCAGCCGTATAGTAGGTGTTGGTTGCAAGTGTCCATATCTTCTTAACATTCCAAAAATGGCCGCTGAACGTGTAGGTCTGCTTCGATCCGTCTGTCGGAACAGCCACATACACTTCGCTTGCGTTAACAGCTGCAAGGTCTGTCACTGTGGCAAGTATGACCCCTCCGGCCTTGACTGTCACGTCATTTTGTGTGCCGACAAGTGCGCTCAGGTCAAGTTTCAGCACGGCGTAAGGCATTTCCATTAAGACACTGTACTTGCCGCTTTCGTTATAAGCGACCTTGGCTTCAAGATAGAGGTTGTCCTTAATCCAAGTTTGCGTGCCATCCTGAGCATAGAAATCAATCACATCATCACCCTTGCTCGGAATTGCTTTCCTATAAGAGAACACCAAGTCATCGTTATTCTTCTTTTCGATTTCACCTAAAAAATGGCCTTGGGCTGTTCCTGCGCCGCCGTCCAACGTAAGTGTGCCTTCTGCACCGCCCGAAACCGTAATCACATCGCCTGCTTCCCATGTGAGGTTCATGACCGAGGGTAAGAAATCGACATCAACTTTCGAGCCGTCGTTGCCGTTGCTTGCGGTAAGCTCAATGTACTGCTTCTCGCCAGCCTGTACCGGCGTTTCCTGTTTCCTGCACTGTGAAAGTCCGAGCACCAGTGCCAATGCTCCTAACATCAATGATAACTTTTTCATTGTTGATTCGTTTTTGTGTTTAGTTTTTTAATCGTTGAGACACAAAATTTTACATCTCTACTGCTAATTGACTGGTTATGTGAACATCAGCTGAGCGTCCCTGATTTCACATTGAGACACACATTAGTGCTTCCGCAAAGCACGCCTTGGCTCTTGATTTCAACGCTCTCCGTCTTTGGAGTCGCGTACTCCTGTCCTTTAAGAACAATCTTTTCTCTTTTTTTCATTTTAGAATTTGAACTAAAGTTTTTTTGCCTATAGCTTCCTTGATTCGGCTGTTATCAATGCACAAAAAAGGCTAGGAAACTAAAATGCACCTATTTTCAGTTAACAGGCTCTGGAATACCTTTGAGAATAAAATAGACACTATACACCTAGCCTGTTGTACATATTCATTACAAATGAATACATTACATAGACTGGCCTAAATGCGTCTCATATCTATTCTCAAAATTTTCCAGATTTTGTCAACTGAGATACAAGCACAAATCGCCTTCAACTGTTCGGATTTCTCCCCGAACAATCAAGGTGCAAAAATACATATTTTTTGCAAACGAATATTTATAAAAGATTATTTATGCTGGAATTATTCCATCCAAAAGCAAATTATCGTTAATTCTTTACAAATCAATTGAATAATAATGAATTAGCAATTCGTTTACGCATTTTATGTTTCCAATACCGGCACGAACTGTCGATAAAAAAAGCCTATCCCAAAAAGGACAGGCTTTTTTGATGTTTTCTTTCAGTACGTTTCTCAGAGTGTAATATCATCGCCGTTGGCGTTCTGGAAATTGTACTGCAAAGCGTGGAAGTCGGACATGGACTGCACCTTGAAAGATTTGCCATATTTCCGCATCCACTTGTAACGGATTGAAAACAGTCCTTTCGTCAGGTAGGCATAAATGAAAGGATGCACTTGCAGGGTGATGTGGTTCTCGTTCTGGTCGAGTAGCAAGTACTTGAGATTGTTTTCGATTTCGTCAATGAACAAAATGGCGGGGCGGATTTTGCCTTCGCCGTCGCACACGGGGCATTTTTCCTGCACTTGGATTTCAGTTTCCGGGCGCACGCGCTGGCGCGTAATCTGAATCAGTCCAAACTTGGTGGCCGGAAGGATGTTGTGCTTGGCGCGGTCGTGTGCCATGGCTTCACACAGTTTGATGTAGAGTTCCTTGCGGTGTTTGGCTTCCGTCATGTCGATGAAGTCGACGATAATGATGCCGCCCATGTCGCGCAGACGCAGCTGGCGGGCGATTTCGACGGCGGCCTCCAGATTGACCTGAAGTGCGTTTTCCTCCTGTGAGTTGTCCTTGTTCACGCGGTGGCCGCTGTTCACGTCGATGACGTGCATGGCCTCGGTGTGTTCGATGATGAGGTAGATACCGTTTCTGATGGTGACAACGCGACCGAAAAAGCCTTTGATTTGCTTACTGACATTGAAATAGTCGAAGATAGGGTCGTTGCCCTTGTAGAGACTCACAATGTCGGCTTTTTCAGGCGCAAAGGACTTGATGTAGCCTTGTATTTCTTCATAAAGCGTCGGGTCGTCGACATGGATACTGTTGAACGACTCGTTCAGCAAATCGCGCAGCATGACGGAAGTCTGGTTCATCTCACTGACCATTCTTCCGAAAGTAGTCATTTTCTTCATTTCAGCCACGCACTGTTCCCATTTGGCCACGAGGGACTTGAGGTCGGCATCCAGTTCAGCCACTTTCTTGTCCTCGGCAACGGTGCGCACAATGACACCGTAGTTTTCGGGACGAATGCTTTGGATGAGTTTCTTGAGGCGAGTGCGTTCGGCATTGCTGCGGATTTTGTGTGATACCGAAATGCGGTTTGTGAGTGGCGTGAGCACCAAAAAGCGTCCAGCGAATGAAATTTCGGCGGAAATTCTTGGGCCTTTTGTCGAGATGGGTTCCTTGGCAATTTGAACGGGGAGGAGGTCGCCAACATTAAGATAATCGCCAATGCGCTCGTTCTTAGGGACTTCTGGTTCAAGTTTGAAGTTCTCCATCGAAACGCCATCGGCACCCGACATCACTAAGTTCTTGAATTTTTGCAAGGAACTGATCTGCGGACCGAGGTCAAGGAAATGAAGAAACGCTTCCTTCGAATAGCCCACATCGACAAAAGCCGCATTGAGGCCCGGAAGTATTTTCTTGACACGGCCGAGATACACATCACCAACCGCAAACTGGTTGTTAGTCTTCTCTTTGTGAAGTTCGACAAGTACGTTGTCCTCCAGCAGAGCGATGTCAACCTCCGAAGCACGCGAACTGATGACAATGTCGCGCACCACTTCCTTCACTTCAATTTTTTCTTCTTGTTGTTCTTCGGACATGGAGTTTGCTTTTTTAAGTTGACTTTTCTTTTTAAAAACAATAACACAACATTGTATACCAATGCTGTGTTATCGTTTACTTGACATCGGATAAGGAGAAAGTTATTTCTTCTTATGTCTGTCCTTTCTCAAGCGTTTTTTACGCTTGTGAGTCGACATCTTGTGTCTTTTGTGTTTTTTACCGTTTGGCATAGTATAATGATTTTAAATATTTCAAACGATTATTTAACGGCGGTCATGAAAGTCTTAGCTGGCTTGAAAGCTGGGATATTGTGAGCAGGAATGGTAATAGCAACATTCTTGGAGATGTTACGGCCTGTCTTTTCAGCTCTTGTCTTTATGATGAAGCTGCCGAAGCCTCTCAGATAGACGTTTTCACCCTTGGCCATAGCAGCCTTGACGGATTCCATGAAGTATTCAACAACTGTCTGGACTGCACCTTTTTCGATACCGGTCTTGCTAGCGATTTCAGCTACGATTTCTGCTTTTGTCATTTTTCTTATTATTTAATGGTTATTTATTATGTTTGTTGTAAATTTGCGGCAAAGGTAAAAACAATTTCAATACGGAGACGAATTTTATTCATTTTTTTAATCTAAAATCCTATAATTTGAGCATTTAGGCAAAAATACGGAGAAAAAAGACGATAAGGAAAGACGGTTTTAGGCCTAAATCCCAAGAAAAGGACATTAATTTCAGCAACGAAACGATGACAACGATACAAAGCACACTATCAGAATGGTTTTCAGACAACAAACGCGATTTGCCCTGGCGCAGTCAGCCGACACCTTATTTCGTCTGGATTTCGGAAATCATCCTGCAACAGACGCGCGTTAGCCAAGGCTACGATTATTTCATGCGGTTCACCGAAAAATGGCCTACGCTGAAAGACCTGGCGCAAGCATCTGAGGAAGAAGTACTTAAAATGTGGCAAGGTCTAGGCTATTACTCACGGGCACGCAACCTGCACCGTTGCGCCCGGCAAGTGGTGGAGCGGCACGGCGGCGAGTTTCCCGCCGACTACGAAGCCTTGCGCCGACTGCAAGGCATTGGCGACTACACGGCTGCGGCCATCGCATCCATAGCCTTCGGCCTCCCTCATGCCGTCGTCGATGGCAACGTTTACCGTGTCCTATCTCGTCTTTTCGACATCGACACACCTATTAATAATAACGAAGGCAAAAAACTCTTCGCCCAATTAGCCGATGAATTGCTCGACCGTGAGCATCCCGGACAGCACAATCAAGCCATGATGGAATTCGGTGCCTTGCATTGCCTGCCCAAAAATCCAGACTGCACGAATTGTCCATTGCAAGCACATTGCCTGGCCTTTGCCAACGGCGCCGTGGCGCAACGGCCTGTGAAACTCGACAAGCTGAAAGTACGGACACGCTATTTCAACTATTTGGTTTTCAGAATAAAAAACACAAAAGAACTTTACATTCACAAGCGCACTGCTAAAGACATCTGGATTAATCTTTACGATTTTCCACTTATAGAGACAACCAAAACCGCCGACATCAATCAACTGCTGCAAAATGATTTTTTCAAGCAATTCATCGACGGAAACGGCTACACCATAGGCAGAATATCTAGACAATTCACTCACAAACTCACGCATCAAACCATAATTGCGCAATTCATTGAAATATTTCTTGAGAAAAAACTACCTCTATATGAAACAAAAGATATACTTTTGACGACTGAAACGGATTTGGTTAAATATCCAGTCCCCCGATTAATTGATCAATACATAAACTTAAATCTCAAATTCTATGGCAAGCTTAAATAAAGTAATCCTCATCGGCCGTTTCGGAAAAGATCCTGAAGTAACCACTTTTGAGAATGGAACAAGAAAAGTATCAGCAACATTAGCGACCTCTGAACGCTACCGCGACCATGACAACAACTGGGTCGAGCAGACCGATTGGCACAACATTGTCGTTTGGGGCAACCTCGCCAACGACATCGCCGACCACCGCCGCAACTACATGAAAGGCGATCTGATGTACATTGAAGGCAAACTCAGGACACGACAATACACTGACCAGCAAGGTATTGTGCGTTACATTACCGAAGTGAACGTCGACAAAATGATGCAGTTGGCACCCGCCAAACCGCCACAACAGTCATCATACAACCAAGGATACAGCGGAACACCAAGCCAGCCACGCTATGAGGCTCCAGCCCAACCAGCTCCGACTGACCCATTCGCCAGTAATCCTTTGCCAGCCGATGACCTTCCATTCTAACATGCAAAACGAGATGCAGGGTGTGAAAATCACATTCTGCATCTTTTGTATCCAAAAAATCCGTACTTTTGCGGCGTAATTTTAAATCATTATAGTTTTGGAAACACCAGACCCTGACCCTGAGCCTTACACGGAAATCCTATCCGTGCTTCTAAACAGCTTTTTCACCGGATTTTCATTCAAAGCCATCATTGGACTTATCGTATTAAGTCTGCTGCTTATAGCTTCTGCCCTGATTTCGAGCAGCGAAACAGCTATTTTTTCCTTGCAGCCAGCCGATATCAACGATTTGGAATCGCGCAGCGACACCAAAAGCAAATTGCTGCTCAAACTTCGCGAAAAGCCCAAGACACTTCTTGCCACAATATTGATTGGCAACAATTTAGTCAATGTCACCATCACATTGCTATCCACTTATATCATCAGCCAGATGTTCGACATCATGAACTATCCTGTAGCGGCTTTCGTTCTTGAAGTGATTGTCGTGACCTCGCTGCTGTTGATTATTGGTGAAATCACGCCAAAAATCTACGCCAGCAAACAAGCGGTGAAAATATCGCGTTTCATGGCAAGACCTTTAAGTGCCTTGATTGTCGTTTTCAAGCCATTGAGCCGCATTTTGGTAAAGTCAACTTCGTTCATGGACAAGCATTTGGAGAAAAAGAAAGGCGATATTTCCATTGACGACCTATCGACCGCCGTCGACATCGCCACCGAGACATCAGTCCTCGATGAAGAACGCCAGATGCTGAAAGGCATCGCCTCGTTCAGCGAAAAGGAAGTAAGCAACGTGATGCGCCCACGCATTGACATAGTGGGCATCGATTACGGAATGCCTTTTACCGAAATGTTGGAAACCGTCATAAAGAGCGGATTTTCAAGGATTCCCGTCTATCAGGAAAGCCTCGACAACATGAACGGCATTCTTTATGTGAAAGACCTTCTCCCCTATTTGGACGCTGAATCATACGAATGGCACAAACTTATCCGACCTGCATTCTTCGTCCCTGAGAACCGCAGAATCAACGATTTGTTCCAGGATTTCAGGGAAAAGAAAATCCATATCGCCATTGTGGTCGACGAATACGGCGGCACTTCGGGTCTCATCACCATGGAAGATGTCATTGAGGAAATCGTGGGCGACATCAGCGATGAATTCGACAAGGAAAAACAGGAGCAGCATTATACCAAACTCGACGATGGCTCGTTTTTATTCAAGGCTCAGACAAATATCGTCGATTTCTGCAAGATTTTCGGTGTCGACGAAGATTATTTTGAGCCTATGCAAGGCGAAGCCGACACCCTTGCCGGATTGATTCTTGAAATTGAAGGGCGCATTCCGGAGATAGGTTTCAAGTTTGATTTTGAGGAATTTGAGTTTGAAATCACCGATGCGGATTTGAGGAGGATTAAGGAAGTGAAAGTGGTTAGGAGTTAGGAGTTAGGAATGAGGAGTTAGGAGTAATTAGCTCCCTGAGCTTGTCGAAGGGGCGATTCAGGAGTTTCAAAGAGGAAAGTGTTGAAGTGGAAAGTTTGAAAAGTTAGGAGTTAGGAATGAGGAGCTAGGAGGAAATTGGAGGAAGAAAAAATTAGACACGCATTCGCCCTGAAAGGGCGGATTAATGCAGCAAAGGGCAAAGTGAGCGTTGGCGAACGACACCCTTTGCGAAATATAAGTAGGGACGCACAGCATTCGCCCTGAAAGGGCGGATTAATGCAGCAAAGTGAGCGTTGGCGAATGACGCCTTTTGCGAAATATAAGTAGGGACGCACCGAGTGCGTCCGTTAAACCAACGAATCGAAAATGAATAGAATAATCAAGATATTAGCCGTCATTGCGATGGCGGTGACATTTGCCTCGTGCGGCGAAGAAACGAATTACATGCCCAAACCGAGGGGCTATTTCCGCATCGATTTGCCAGAAAAAGCCTATCAGTCAGTCGACACCATCGAACGCTACCGCTTTGAATGTCCGCAATATGCCGTAGTAACCAACGATCCCTACTCACCCGAACAGAAAAACTGGGTGAATGTGGAAATGCCCGTTTTCAAAGGTTCCATCCACTTGACACACAAAGATGTACATGGAAATCTGAGCGAATATTTGGAAGATGTCCACACCATGCTGACCAAACACATCCAGAAAGCCAACGGCATACGCGACAGCCTGATTATCAACGATGAGCATCACGTTTACGGTATGCTCATCGAGATGGATGGCAAAGGTGTGGCCACACCAATGCAGTTCTACCTGACCGACAGCACACGCAATTTCGTCAGAGGCGCCTTATATTTCAATTTCCTGCCCAACAACGATTCCATGCAACCCGTCATTAATTACATCCGCGAAGACATTGACCAGATGATTAATACTTTTGAATGGAAATGAGAGATTTTGGCTGTTAGCTGTTAGCCTTTAACCATTAGCCATTAGCTAATAGCTATGCCAACAGCCAAAATTTTTACATCAAACCGCCTTTCTTTCAAAGAAAAAGACTATTTTCGCAGCGCAAAACACTTGCACCGATGCAGAAAGTAGTATTCATTTTTTAAAAAGAAAGGGGGAAGGCTTATGATTAACAGCCTGAAAATCGGAAACTTGACTTGGCGTCACCTTAACAATCCGACAGAAGAAGATTTTGAATTTCTCAAAGAACGCTTCCATTTCCACCCCTTAGACATTGAAGACTGCAAGTCGGTGAACCAGCGTCCCAAGATAGACATTTACGACGATTATTATTTCCTCATCCTTCATTTCCCGAACTTCGACCGCCAGAATAAGTTCGTGAAAATCAAGGAGGTGAAAATGTTCTGGGGAAAAGATTACATCATTTCCATAGAGAAAAACCCTTGGGGCGTTTCGCAGCTTTTTGATGAATACGAAGAGCGCATCCAAAACGAGGAAGAAGTCAACATCAAGAGTTCGGATATCTTGCTTTACCGCATTCTGGAAAAACTGATGACTGAATCGGTATATCTCCTGCGCAAAGTCGGTTTGGATGTGGAATTAATCAACCGTGAACTGCTGCAAGAAAAACAAGTGAAGATTATCGAACGCATTTCGGTAACAAGAAAGAACCTCATCCTGATCAACACCATATTCAAACCGCAGCTGCGGCTCTTCCACCTCTTCGAAAACGGTAAAATCACAGGCTTCACCGAAGATGTCGAATTCATGGAAGACTACTGGGGCAACATTTTGGACTACTACCAGAAGGTGTGGGATATGACCGAAGACTACGAGGAATTGATTGAAGGCCTCTCGCAGACATTCGACTCGATGCAGACCAACAAGACCAACGAGACGATGAAAATCCTCACGCTGATTTCGTCCATCATCCTGCCATTGACCTTTATCACAGGACTTTACGGTATGAACGTTCTCCTGCCCTTCCAGGAAAAACAATGGGCTTTCTACGGCATTTTAGGTGTAATGGTCGCCGTTGCCGTCAGCTTCTATTTCTATTTCCGCCACAAGAAAATGATGTGATTCTTTGGTCTTGCTTCTGGCATTTGGCTTTTAGCTCTTGGCACATTTATCATTTCACACACACTTATAAATTTACTAAAGGACTATCGTGCCAATAGCCAGCTGCCAATAGCAAATAGCAAAATTTACGCTTCCCACTCAACGTAAGAACCAGGCGTTTCCTGCAAGCGGATGCTGTGCAATGCAACTTGCTGGGGTAAAACCTTTTGCAGCCGCGCAACCATATCCAAAATAAGGTTTTCGCTGGTAGGCTGGTAATCGACGACAACGACTTTTTCGAAATCGCGTTTGATGACAGCGATGAAATCGGCAGGCATAGCGGAACTCACCACAAAGGCATGATCCAATTCACTGACAATGTTATCGTTGACCAAACATTTCAAGTCATGCAAATCCATCACCATGCCGTTTTTCGGATTGGTCGGGTCACAAATCGGCTCGCCTTTCACCATCACGCGCAATTCATAGGAATGTCCGTGAATGTTACGGCATGGACCATCATAGTCCTTCAGGACATGCGCCATGTCGAAATGGAAAATCTTTGTCAAACGTAACATAGCCATAAACCATTATTTTACAATCAATTTCAAAACCTTAACTGTTCTGCCATCCTTCATCAGCTTGACGAAATAACAACCACGCTGCATATCGGCAGGAATCAGCAACGAGAAGCCTCCGACTGATTTTCCAGAGGCTTTCAACATTTTGCGACCGCACAAATCGCAAATGATGACGGAATCGAATTTCCATTGGTTGCCACTCAGATGAATTTCCCGACCTCGCTCAACGGGATTCGGGAAAATATAAACAGGCTCATTCAAATCCTCACCAACGCCTTGATAAGTGATTGTCGCACAAACCGTTTCAGATGGATCAGAAACACCTTCCATGCAATATGCCACTACTTTATAACAATGTTCGCCAACAGATAAATATCTATCCGTCCAACTTGTCACGCCCAAAACCATGGCCACATTGCCGCCATCGCGATAAATCTCATAATCAGTTGCACCTGGCACTGCCTGCCACACAAGGTTGACCGTATTTTGATAAACCGAAGCCGTCAAGCCAACTGGCGCCTCGCAGGAAGTGACACCTTGCTCAATGAAATTGGCAGAAATGGTATGGTCAGTATTGACGCTCGTGAACGTGTAAGAAGTCAAAGCACCTTTTGCGACACCATCGACAACAACATTGGAAAT
>JAGHSL010000294.1 GCA_018065885.1 Candidatus Limimorpha equi | reverse complement strand
TGGCCATTGGCGGTTATGTCCCGGTCGAGAATGTCTATAACTACGAACCTGTTCCTGCTGCTTTAACTCCTGAACAACAGCAACATATCTTGGGTGTTCAGGCCAACATCTGGACGGAATACATCAGCACTTTCCGTCATGTGCAGTATATGGCTTTGCCGCGTATGGCTGCCTTGAGCGAAATTCAATGGTGCCTGCCCGAACAAAAGGATTACGACTCATTTGCCAACCGCTGCTTCGGCATGACACGGCTTTATGATTTGTATGGCTACAATTACGCCAAACATATTTTTGACCTGAAACCAAAGATGGAATCGCATCCCGATGAAGGTTATATCGAAGTCGAACTGACAAAATTCGGTGCTGGCGAAATCCGCTATACCCTCGATGGTTCCGACCCGATGCAGGGCATCATCTACACCGAGCCAATCCATTTGACTGAGAGTTGCGACTTGCGTGCCATCGTGGTGCGCGAGCAGGGCAATGGCCGCGAATACAGCACGCATTTCGATTTCAGCCAGTTGACCATGAAGCCAATCATTCTGAATCATGAACCGAGTCCGAGTTATACTTTTGGTGGTGCTTCTACCTTGAACGATGGCTTGAAAGGCAACGGTAACTACCGCACGGGCCGTTGGTTAGGTTTCTGGGAATGTCCCTGCGAGGCTGTTTTCGATTTGAAAGGCAGCAAGGAACTCAGCCGTCTGCGTTTCAATGTCAATATAAATAAAGGCGATTGGATTTACAACCCGAAGAGCGCAAGCGTTTACGTCTCCAACGACGGCAGCCATTTTGAGGAAATCGCCCATGCCGATTATCCGATTGTCGCTCAGGACGAAAAGGACGGCGTGCAGACTTACGAACTGGAATTCAATCCCGTAAGTGCCCTTTATGTGATGGTGCGCATCGAGCCTAACATGCTGCCCGAAACCCACGAAGCTTACGGCAATCCGGCTTGGCTTTTCGTGGATGAGATTGAGATGGAATGACGGGAAACCATGAAAATCGGGAGCACTGCTTCCGATTTTCGCATTTTTTTGCGGTTGCGATGTCAAGGAATCGTTTCCAAAAAACGCTGCAATAATTCAATCATTTGAGCGTTATTCGTGCATAAATGCCCGATAGTATGAAAAGATTGTATCTTGCTTTAATGCTCTTGCTGTGCGCCGTTCCGCTTTTCGCGCAGGACGATTTGGATGAGAAAAGGATTGCTGCTATTGAATCCTATATGTCGAATGACTTTCAAAAGACTTGTTCGGCTTATTCCGCTTTGGATTCCATAGAACCGATTGCCTATTACTATGATTTGTGGAGGTATTATGTTTCTTGCGAGATGCTTTATGATTCAGTCAAAAGTAAGGATTTGGTTTTCAGATTGGTAAAGAATTGTGGTTTTGAAAGAAGAAGCATTAATCAACAGTTTTTTGACGATTGCAAGTTGCGCGAAAGACCCTATTGGCCTCAATTGGATTCGATTATTAGCCTTGCAGAAAACAAAAGATGCCAGCCGTTCATTGATTCATTGGCAAAGATGGCTGAAATAGATCAGGCCATTAGAAAAGAGCCGTGGTCGGAAGAGAGAAGCCGGCAGATGTCGATGATTGATTCAACAAATACTGCCAAGCTTCAGGCATTGGTTGCCCAATATGGTTTCCCTACTTGGGAATTGGTGGGGCGTGATGCTTCGTATAATGCTTGGCTGATAGCGCAACATTCATGGTCGTATCTGCCTTGGTATTATGAACACTATAAGGATGCGGTAAAAAACAATAACGCTGACAGACATAGTCTTGCCTATATGGAAGACCGCTATATGATGCAGCAGGGAAGGCCTCAACTTTATGGAACTCAGTATTCTCAGAGAGATACTGTGGTAGGATTTTACCCTATTGCCGACATTAAGAATGTTGACCGGCGGAGATTGTCTGTCGATATCGAACAAATGGATCCTTTTTTCAAAAAATATGGGATAGATTCGATAGCCATTCTCCCATACTATCTTGATTATGTGTCCAATTATTATGTCAACAATACGAATATGTATATTTCAAATGTCGCAAGTTCGAGAGATGATACTGTGATTAACGTAACTTATTATTTTGATGAAATGATTTATCCTTTTCCACGCGATTTGGAATTTTTGGCTACTTATTGGTACAAATACGGGTTGGATAAATCCATTGCAGCCAATGAGGCTAAGAAAATGGTGCTGTGCGGAAAGCGCCTCGACGAGGAATGGCATTTGCCGCAGGCACTTATGGATTCAGTAAGGGCGAATTATGATGAGCTGCGTGCCGATTACGAAAGGATGATTGCAAAAGATGATGACCTGATGCTCAATTCGATTACTTCGTTCGATACGCTTGTCAAGGTTTTGGACGGCGGTTCTTATCCTCGCTATACCATCGATGCGTGGAACGGACATATCAAGGAACTCATTTCCGACAAATCGGAAACATTGACCAAAAATGATTATGAAGTTTTTTTCGAATGGCTGTTCAAGCAGGTTGAGGTGGGCAACTATCACCTTTTCGACTATGCGGAATTGTACGACGAAGTGTATTATCGTCTCTATAGGAAATCGTATTTCGGCCAGAAACTCTTTGGCAGACGGGTTGCTATTTTCGACCTTCCCAATGTCGATCAACGCCGTTCATCTATCCATCTGCCGCCTTTGCGCACTTGGCTCGAACTGAACGGCAAGCCATGCCCCAAAGGCTATGATTGGGATGGATATTTGAAAGAGTATTTGTGATTATTCCTTGAAATGGGCGGAAATGTGCCAAAAAAATATAGATTTCCACCTGTTTCAAGTCAAATTTAGCTTATAATGGGCGGAAATGTATCAAAAAAACATAGATTTCCGCCCATTATAAGTTTTTCTTTTAAAAAAAGGATTATCTTTGCGCCGTAATTAATCAAAGGTAAAGCCATGTTAGTCGGTAGGGAATACGAAAGTGACCGTTTGCGCAGTCTGCTTGACTCGGACAAATCGGAGTTTGTGGCAGTTTATGGCCGTCGCCGTGTCGGGAAAACTTATCTGATACGGGAGACATTCAATTATCATTTTGCTTTTCAACATTCTGGATTGTCGAGTGGAGACATGCAGCAACAGATTGACGAGTTCCGCAATTCAATGATGCTGTCAGGCTGGAAAGAAAAGAAACGGCCCGAAAACTGGTATGATGCATTTCATCAGTTGGCAGGGCTGCTTGCAGCTTCAAAAGATGATAAAAAGGTGGTTTTCATTGATGAGATGCCTTGGATGGACACACCGCGTAGCAATTTCATCAGCGCTTTGGAACATTTTTGGAATGGTTGGGCGAGTGCCCGGAAAGATATTATCCTTATTGTTTGCGGCAGTGCCACTTCGTGGATTATGGATAAAGTCATTCTTGATCATGGAGGGTTGCATAATAGATTGACAAACAGGATTTTCCTGCAACCTTTCACGCTTCGCGAATGTGAACAGATGGCAAACTTGCAAGGCATCGTGCTGTCGCGCAAGGAACTTTTGGAAATCTACATGATTATGGGAGGAATCCCTTATTATTGGAGCTATTTGCAGCGTGGCATGAGCATGGCGCAAAACATAGACCGACTGTTTTTCAATCCGAAAGGTGAACTGTATCTGGAATTTGACGCCCTTTATGCTTCGCTTTTCAAAAACTCGCAGTTGCATATTGCTGTCGTTGCGGCTTTGGCAGGATGCAAACGCGGTTTGTCACGCGAGGAAATCCTGACAGCCACTTCGCTGACTGACAATGGCAAATTCGACAAGGCTTTGCGCGATTTGGAGTATTGCGGTTTCATCAGGAAATACAACATGATTGACAAGAAAAGCAAAGGCGCATTGTATCAGCTAATGGACAATTACACTTTGTTTTATTATCATTTCATCAGGAATAACGAACATAATGACCAGCATTTCTGGTCCAACTCGCAAGGCAAGCCAATCCATTTGTCGTGGACGGGCTTAGGCTTTGAGCGCGTTTGCATGCAACATGTCGATCAAATCAAGGCGGCATTGGGCATTAGCGGCGTGCTGACAAATGTGTATTCGTGGCGCACGGTCAAAACCGATGAGCATCCGGGCGTTCAAATTGATTTGCTGATTGACCGTTCCGATAATGTCATCAATTTGTGCGAAGCCAAGTTTTCCGCTGATTATTATACTTTTGTTCAGGAAGACGAAGCGGATTTGCTTCTCCGCCAGTCGGTTTTCCGCTTGGTGACGAAAACAAAAAAGTCCATTCATCCTTTGCTGATAACCACGCACGGACTGACCCCGAACCGTTACAGCGGCATCATTCAAAATGTGGTGACTATGGATGATTTGTTTAAATGAATGTCAATCAAGGAATTGTATGGTTTTTGTGCGGTGAAATATCCTTGAAACGGGCGGAAATGTGCCAAAAAAACATAGATTTCCGCCCATTATAAATTCGCCGTATGGAAAATGAATTATGGTTTGAAGGCAGATATTGTTTTTTATTGAGCGGTTCTGATTTTTTTAATTTTTGAACAAGTTCAAAAACTGTTTTCTATTATTGCTGTCCGCTAAAAAATCGTTGCGAAGCTCATAGTAAATTTAAATTCAATGAATTATGATCTTTTGCTGAACATGGGACTTACTTTTTAATAATTTCATAATGATCACAATCTCAA
>JAGHSL010000398.1 GCA_018065885.1 Candidatus Limimorpha equi | reverse complement strand
ATGGCGACAGCCGTCAAACACCTGTGTGGTGGATGACGAAGACTTCGGCAAGATAATGGTTTCGGGCGCATTCACGCAAAAAAAGGCAGATTGCGCCCGAATTTGATGCTAAGTTTTGGCGCAATCGCATAAAAAATGGCAGATTGCGCCAAAAATTATTATTAATATTCGATAAAATTCAATCGTAGAAGCAAAATAAAAGAATATATCTTATTTTTGCAGTTGACGAAATTTGGTTTTATGTCTACAACAGCTCCACATATAGTGCAATATCAAGGGTCGAAACGTGTTTTGGCACCGCAAATCCTGATGTATATGCCCCAGAAGTTTGATAGACTTGTGGAACCTTTCTGCGGAATGGCAGCCGTCAGCATAGCAGTAGCTCAAAAAAGATATGCAAACCGTTTCCTTATTAATGACATCAACACTCCTTTGGTGAATATATTGAAAAAATCCATAGAAGCGCCCGATGAATTACTTGCTGATTATGAAGCACTTTGGAAAGGCCAATTTTCATTTGAAGGTGGAAGTCTTGCCCATTACAATTATGTCAGGGATTGTTTCAACGAAGGTTGCCAAACACCGGAAAACATGCTGTATTTATTGGCAAGATGTGCCAAAGGCTCTGTCAGATATGGCAGAAACGGCAATTTCAACCAGTCGCCCGATAAAAGGCGTTTTGGAACAAATCCTGACACTTTATCACGAAATGTCCATGCTGTTTCATCATTATTGTATGGCAAAACGGAATTTTATTCGTTGGATTACCGTGAAATTCTGAAAATGACAAAGAAAGGTGATGTTGTTTATATGGATCCGCCCTATCAAGGTGTGTCGAATGTGCGCGATTGCCGCTATGTGTCAGGTGTGTCTTTTGATGAGTTTTCGCAATCAGTAGAGGAACTTAACAGCAAAGGTGTCAATTTCATCATCAGTTATGATGGAAAATGTGGTGAAAAGGAATATGGCGAAGATTTGCCTGCGGAATTGGGATGCAAGAAAGTGATGCTGAAAGCTGGTTTTTCCAGTCAATCAATATTATTGGGAAAGAAAGAAATCACATACGAAGCTTTGTATATCAGTAAAGGACTTCAATCCTACGAAAGGAAGCAAGTGGAACAATTATCAATTTTCGACGAATTATCTTATGGAACAGCTGCCACAAAACGTATTGGATAAACTGAACAGCGTTTCCTCAAAGCGTCCTGCTACCGTGATTCAGCATATTCTGAAATATGGATTCATTACGACGGAGGAGTTAAAGGAAACATACGGTTATAATCATCCGCCTCGCGCCATTCGTGATGTCAGGGAGTTGGGCATTCCGATTGTGACTTATAGAGTTACGGGTTCTGATGGGCGTACGATTGCTGCATATCGTTTTGGCGATTTCTCAAATTGGATTGATGTAGTTTCAAAATCATCAGGAAGAACCGCTTTGTCGAAAGCATTGAAAAAAGCATTGATAGAGAAATACGGTTCGAAATGTTTCATTTATTTGGAACCAATGGATGAATCTTTACTTCAGGTCGACCATCGCATTCCGTATGAAATAAGTGGAGAACAAGATGAAAATGACATAGAAAACTTCATGTTGCTAAGTCCTTCGGCTAATCGTGCAAAATCGTGGACTTGCGAGCATTGTAAAAATTGGGAAACGAAAGATGTTTCATTTTGCATCAGTTGTTTTTGGTCTCATCCTGAAAAATATACACACGTTGCAGGAAAAAATCAAAAACGCATAACCATTACTTTTACTGGTGATGAGATTAATGATTATGAGCATCTGATAAGTCTGGTCGGTGAAGATAAGGCAGAGGAAACC
>JAGHSL010000201.1 GCA_018065885.1 Candidatus Limimorpha equi | reverse complement strand
ATGCCGACGGCTGCCGAAAAACCAAAGTAAATGGCGCCGGTGAGCAAAACCCACATCACGAATTGGGTCAAGGCGACAAGCGAAACGCCAATGATTTTGCCCATCATCAGTTGGAATGGCTTTATGGAACTGATAATCACTTCGATGATGCGGTTCGTCTTTTCTTCTGCCACGCCATTCATCACCTGTCCGCCGAAATTGATGATGAAGAAGTAGATTAGTGTTGCCAGAATGATGCCTAAAATGAATTGCACCTCCGTAAATGTCTCTTTTTCATTGCCTTCGTCGTCCATGCGCATCACCGAAAGGTTGATGTCGGTCTTAACGGCATTGACAATGTCGGGGTCGACGCCCGAGGCTAAGAGTTTCTGCTCCTCGATTTCCTTCTTCATTACCTCCCGAATATAGGTGTCAATGTTGAGCGGAACTTGCCGTTTGCTGTAAAGAATGGCATTAGATGGCACATTGAGTTGGGTCGGAGGAATGTAAAGCGCCATGTCGAAAGCACCTTGATTGACCATTCCCTTCACGGAGTCGATAGGCTGACCTTCAACGATGATGAAAGTCTGCTCTGCGTTGTTGGTGAACCGGTCTTCAAACCAATGGCTTCCATCTACAACGGCAATGGTCCGGCGGTCTTCGCCAGAATTTAATGCCAAAAGAATGGGAACGATGTATAAGGCGGCCAAAAGGATAGGACCGAGAAAAGTCATGATGATGAAACTGCGTTTGCGGACGCGGGTCAGGTATTCGCGCTTGATGATGAGTCCAATCTTGTTCATGATGCTCGGTTTTTGGATTGCACTTCCTGAATGAAAATTTCGTTGATTGAAGGCAACAGTTCCCTGAATGAAACCAATTCGCCCAAATCAATAATGCTGTGAATCAGTTCGCTGCCGGGATTTTCTAGGGTTAGAAGCGTCTCGTCGCCTTCGTTGTACACCTTTATATTATTATAGGTGTCGGTCAATGCTTGCAGTTTCGATTTGTCGCTGATGCGGATTCTGACTTCCTTGTTGTGTGTGTCGAATTGCCGTTTGATGTCGTTGACGCGGCCTTCCAAAATTCGTTTTCCGTTGTTAATCAGGGTGATGCTGTCGCAAAGTTCCTCAACGGAAGCCATGTTGTGGGTCGATAAAAGGATGGTTGCTCCGTTTTGCCGCAACTCCAGAATGGATTCTTTCAGCAAATTGGCGTTGATGGGGTCGAAGCCGCTGAAAGGTTCGTCGAAGATGAGAATTTTCGGCTCGTGAATGATGGTGGTGATGAACTGAATCTTTTGCTGCATTCCCTTACTGAGTTCCTCGATTTTCTTGTCCCACCAGTTGCCGATTTCAAATTTCTCGAACCAAAATTTAAGGCGTTTTATGGCTTCGGGTTTGCTGATGCCTTTCAGTTGGGCAAGATAGATGGCCTGTTCGCCGACTTTCATTTTCTTGTATAGGCCACGTTCTTCCGGCAAATAACCGATGGTGGCGATGTGCTTTTGCGCAAGTTTTTCGCCGTTGATAAGCACTTCGCCACTGTCGGGGGCGGTAATCTGATTGAGAATTCTGATGAGCGTTGTCTTGCCGGCTCCGTTTGGACCTAAAAGGCCATAGATGCTTTGCTCGGGCACTTCCAAACAGATGTTGTCAAGAGCCAGATGGTCGGCATAACGCTTTGTGACATTTTGAACGGAGATGTTCATGGTCAATTGAAATAATCTCTAATCCTGTTGAAGAAACTCTTTTCCTCGTCGGTCGGATTGGGCTTGAAATTCTCCGATTTGGCAAGTTCTTCCAGCATTTTCTCTTCTTCCTTGGTCACCTTCTTCGGAATCCAGACGTTCACGTTGACCAGCATGTCGCCACTGCCGTAACTGTTGATGTTCGGCAAGCCTTTGCCTCTCAATCGCAAAACCTTTCCGCTTTGTGTGCCAGGGGCGATTTTCACGCGGACTTTTCCATCGATGGTCGGGACTTCGGCCTGTGTACCGAGAATGGCTTCCGGAATGGTCAGGAAAAGATTGTAAATCAGGTTACTGCCGTCGCGTTCAAAATCCTTGCTTTCTTCTTCTTCGATGACGACAATCAAATCACCGTTGATGCCGTTGTGCGGACCTGCATTGCCTTTGCCACGCACGGTGAGTTGCATGTCGTTGCCAACGCCGGCTGGTATTTCTATGTCGATGATTTCCTCACCTTTCATGATGCCTTCGCCCTGGCAGTGCTTGCACTTGTTCTTGATGATTTGTCCCGTTCCGCCGCAGGTAGGGCAGACCGATGCCGTTTGCATGGCGCCAAAGAAAGAATTGACGGTCTGCACGACTTGACCTCTGCCGTGACAGGTTGGGCAGGTTTCGGTTGCGCCGTTTTCCGAGCCGCTGCCGTGGCAATGGTCGCAAGTCACATATTTGTTGACTTTGATTTTCTTTTTCACACCCTTGGCGATTTCCTGAAGGTTGAGTTTCACCTTGACACGGATGTTAGAGCCACGCTGACGTGCAACGCCACCGCGACCGCTTCCGCCGCCAAAACCGCCAAAGTTGAAGCCGCCGAAATCGAAACCGCGGCCAAACACGCTGTTCAGGATGTCGTTCAGGTCGAAGTCGCCAAAACCGCCACCGAAACCTCCGCCACTGGCGCTGCCGCCGTTCATGCCTGCAAAGCCGTAACGGTCGTAGCGGGCGCGTTTGTTTTCATCGCTCAAAACACTATAAGCCTCAGCCGCTTCCTTGAACTTTTCCTCTGCATCCTTGTCATCAGGGTTTCTGTCGGGATGGTATTTCAGGGCCAACTGACGGTAAGCCTTTTTTATCTCTTCGGGTGTGGCGCTCTTGCTGACGCCTAACACTTCGTAGTAATCTCTTTTTTCAGCCATAATTCTTTGTTTTTTGTTGGTTTTCGGTTATCAGTTTTCGGTTATCGGTTTCTGAATAAACAGTATAAACTGAAAACTGTGAACTGAAAACCAATTATTCAATTTAATTTCCAACCACCACGCGGGCGAAACGAATCACTTTACCGTTCAGTTTGTAACCTTTTTGGATGACATCGAGCTCTTTGCCTTTCTGATCTTCCGTTGGAGCCGGGATTAAGGTCAGGGCTTCATGTTCGTCGGTGTTGAATTCTGCGCCCATGGCTTCGATTTCTTCCAAGCCTTTTGCCTTCAAGGTGTTTTTCAATTTGTTGAAAATCAATGTGATACCTTGCAGGTCGGCTTCGTTGCCGTTCTTTTCCATGTTTTGCAAGGCACGCTCGAAATCATCGAAAACAGGCAGCAGATCCTTGATGACACCTTCCGATGCGGTGGCGGCCATGTCGAGTTTTTCCTTTGCCGTGCGTTTGCGGTAATTGTCGAATTCCGAAAACATACGGAGAAACTTATCATTGAGTTCAGCAAACTTCACTTTTCCTTCTTCAATGGCTTTTTCAAGTTCCTTTTCGCGGGCGTGTCAGCCTTTATGTCGCTTTTGTTTGTCATCTGAAGCGTCTTCAACAGTGCTTTCCTGCTTTTCTTAACTGAAGGTTTCTTCAGTTTCCATATTTTTGACGTTCTCCTTTACGGTTTCATCGTCTTGAATTTCAGTTATTTTGTTTTCTTCGATTGCTGTTTTATAATTAAAAAAT
>JAGHSL010000049.1 GCA_018065885.1 Candidatus Limimorpha equi | reverse complement strand
TTTCCTTTTGGCTGACAGGGTCTGAGTCGTTCCAGCGCAGCAACATGTCAATGGCCCATGACTTTATTTCCGATTTGTTGGTCATGTCGGAAGTCTTCCAGCCTGAATCCTCGCTGTAGTAGCGCACGCTCATATACATCAAGGCACGGGCGAAATCGCCTTTGTATTCATCAATTGGTTCAAACACGGTGCCTGAATAGCCCGAAGTCTTGCAAGAACCTAACTTGGAACCATTTGTCGAAGTCCATTCTGCATTTTTCACTTCACCGAATGGATAATTGCTACGGCGGTTGTTGACATAACCATCGGTCGGATAAATGTGATGCAAGTCGGTGCGAGGCGTCGTTTGCTCGTTAAACCAACTTTGCGGCCAAGAGTGTTCGCGGTTATAGCAGTCGCCTTCGCTATTATAGCTGCCACACTCATCCTGACCCAAATAAAACGTGTAGGCTGGCGTTCCGCCCGGACGGTCGGAATACATGTCCCATACCACGCCGTTGCCTTTGTTATCTGTACTCCAATAAGCATTCAAAATCTGGCTATACGAAATGGAAGTATGGCCTTTGATGATATTATGCAAAGCGACTTTCAACTGATTGCCAGTCAATCCGTTGGCTGAATTGTAATAATTAGCCGGCTGAGCCATCAAAGTGATTCCGAAAAAGGTCAAGAAGACCAGACAAAACATTTTTTTCATTGTGCAAGTAGATTTGTAAACATGAATAAAACTGCTATCACCAACATGAAAACCGACTCCGAAAACTCAAAGAAACTCATGGTTTTCATTATTTTCGGCGAATACTGGATTTTCACGGTGAAATAAGACCACAAAAAGCCTGCCACGGCAACGAACAAGAAGAACCAATTGCCGAAAGGCAGGAAAAAGTCGCTCATCAGAGCCATGAGGAAAGTGTTGATGCTCGCCACGATGGAAAGGAGCAGAAAACCCCAATCAGATGTGAAAGTGTAAAGTCGCTTGCCTTTGAGAATCTGAAAGGCATCGACCATCAGTTTGACGGCAACGACAAGCATCATTACGAAAACCAGATAATGCCCGACGGCATCGAAAAGATAGGTTATGGCCTTGCCAACCAACATGCCGAACAATGCCATAATGCCTTGCGTAGCGCCAAAAATGAGCGGCACCAAGTAACGCTGCGAAGGCTTATCGTCAGGCCTAATCAATCCGACGGAGCATGATGCAGAACAGCCTGTCAGACAAAGCAGATAAACTATTGAGATGATGATTGCGGTAATAGTCATTTTTAAAGATTTAGGCGGCAAAGTTAATCAATAAAACGATTGGCGTCCCTTTTCAGGAACGCCAACCTCACAAAAAAATGTATTAAAATGAAAAGAATTATTTCAGTCTTCTGAACTGGCAGGTGAAGTGACGCATAAGTTCAGCTTCCCAAGTGATTTCCAAGCCACGCTTGATGCTGTCGCGACGGTCGTAGACGTTCTTCAATGAAGCAGCGATGACATCCATGTGGTTGTTGGTGTAGACACGGCGAGGGATGCAGAGACGCACGAAGTCCAAGCCACCGAAACGGTTCTGGCGGGTGACTGGGTCGCGGTCAGCGAGGACATAACCGATTTCGCAGGCACGGATACCGCTTTCGAGGTAAAGTTCGCAGGTCAGGGTCTGAGCCGGGAACTCTTCCTTAGGCACGTTGGTCAAAACCTTGTCGGCATCGACGAAGATAGCGTGACCACCAGCAGGACGCTGATAAGGAATGCCGTATTCATCGAGTTTCTTAGCAAGATATTCAACCTGCTTGACGCGGGTTTCAATCATATCGAATTCGAGGTTTTCGCGGAGACCGACAGCCAGAGCGTCCATATCACGGCCGTTCATACCGCCGTAGGTCAGGAAGCCTTCGAATGGGATGCAGAAACGCTTGGCGCCTTCGTACCATTCTTCCTTGCGGGTAGCGATGAAACCGCCCATATTGACGAGACCGTCCTTCTTAGCTGACATGGTCATGCTGTCGGCATAGCTGAACATTTCCTTAGCGATTTCAGCGATGGTCTTGTTTTCGTAGCCCTTTTCGCGTGTCTTGATGAAGTATGCGTTTTCTATGAAACGTGCGCTATCCATGTTAACCGGCACACCGTATTTATGGCAGAGTTCGCAGGTTTCGCGGATGTTCTGCATACTGACAGGCTGACCGCCAACGGTGTTGTTGGTGACAGTGAGGACCATGAAAGGAACGTTGCCCTTGTTTTCGACCAAAACCTTTTCGAGTTTTTCGAGGCTGACATTGCCCTTGAAAGGAACTTCAAGTTGAGTGTCGTGAGCTTCGTCGCAGGTGACGTCGATAGCGAAGGCCATACGGCTTTCGATGTGACCCTTTGTGGTATCGAAGTGAGCATTGCCAGGAATGACATTGCCAGCCTTTACCAGATAGCTGAACAAAACGTTTTCAGCAGCACGGCCCTGGTGGGTAGGAATGACGAATGGGAAACCTGTGATTTCGTTCACGGTATCCTTGAAATGGAAGAATGAACGGGCACCAGCATAGCTTTCATCGCCCATCATCATTGCGCTCCACTGACGGTCGCTCATGGCGCCGGTACCTGAGTCGGTGCAAAGGTCGATGTAAACTTGGTCTGATTTCAACATGAAGATGTTGTTGTGGGCTTCTTCCAGCCATTGTTCGCGTTCTTCGCGAGTGGATTTCTTGATAGGTTCAACCATCTTGATTTTCCACGCTTCTGCAAATGGTATTTCCATGATAAATGTTGTTTAATTGTTTATTGTTGAATTGTTTATTTGTTATTTGATTAATTGTTGCTGTTCGTTGAGCTTGTCGAAACGAAGATAATTATTTGCCTAACTCATAGACAAACGCACTTGCGCTGAAAATAATATGTGGAAAGGCAAAAAAACGAATAGAAAACCTCAGAAACGGTCACGTTCCTTGACATTGATATAGTTCGGCTTTTCTATTTGAAGTGTCGTTTTCATTTTGCCTTGAAAAAGCGGGTCAAAGATAGGAAAAATAAATGGATTGCAAGTCTTTTTCAAGAAAAATTACTTTCCTTATTCACAAAGTGCTGTCTTAATGATACGGGAAAAGCGGTGCAAACACACCGCTTTTCCCTTTCCACAATTCCCGAAGGATTGTTTTGTTACGCTTATTCTCAAACGTATGGAAACCTCGCAGATTTCCTATTTCTTCCTTTTCTTGTCTACCAGGTAGGCGCCGGCAAGGCCTGCGAGCAGCAGCGCGCCGCTGCCGACGGGTACATACCAGTCTTCACCCGAACCGTGGTCAAGCGGATTGTCAATGTAGAACTCCTCGTTCTGAATGCGTGGACCCTCAAGTTCGTCATCCAAGATGAATATCTGGGCTTTTGACGTGACATTAATGCTGAGGATGAGTAGTAGTGTGGCAAATATCTTTTTCATTCTGTATGTCATAATTCGTAGTGTTGCTATATTATTGGTTGTTATCATCTCTCTATTCACTCTTAACGGATGACAATCTTCTGCACCTTTTCGTTGAGACGTACGAGATAGATGCCC
>JAGHSL010000172.1 GCA_018065885.1 Candidatus Limimorpha equi | reverse complement strand
TCCGGATATTCCTTTACGGAATAACGTTCAGCAGGCTGATTGCAGCCGAATAGGGTAATCATGCTTCCCATAATTAATAAGGTAGATTTTGCTTTCATATTGCTTGTTTAAGATTTAAGATTCGATAACTTAGCTAATAATTTCACCAATTCAGATTCGTGTAAACCAGCAACAAAGTTTGGGACAAAAGTACAATAATTTTCACCTGTTTTTCATTTTCTGCTTGAAAATATACACCTTATGGTAAATACGAAGAAAAAAAGGTTGAGCGAAAAGAATTAAAATATTGCTATTTTTGCATCATAATAATGAAAGATTTAACAGCGAGCTGATTAAAAAAATAACAATTCTATGGCGGACAAAAAGAATATACATGGTGGCAATGAACTTACGGACTCATTTCAGGAAATGATTATCTATCAAACTGAAGATGGGGCAGTTAAGGTTGATGTTCAATTTGTGGATGAAACGGTGTGGCTGACCATTGATGCAATGTCGAAACTGTTTGATAAGTCGCGTTCCACAATCAATGAACATATCTTGCACATTTTCGAAGAAGGAGAATTGAAACAAGAGACTTCTGTTAGAAAAATCGGAATTTCCGATTTTTCTACGAAACCAACCAATTACTATAATTTGGATGTCATCATTTCCGTTGGTTATCGCGTCAAATCGCTTCGAGGCACCCAGTTCCGACAATGGGCTACTAAGCGTCTCAACGAATACATTCGAAAGGGTTTTACTCTCGACGACAGCCGCCTGAAAAACCTCGGTGGAGGCGGTTATTGGAAAGAACTGCTTGAGCGCATTCGCGACATCCGTTCTTCTGAAAAGGTCTTTTATAGACAGGTGCTTGATATTTATGCAACCAGCATCGACTATAGCCCAAAGGCCGAAATTTCCATCGAGTTTTTCAAACGTGTGCAAAACAAGATTCATTATGCAGTGCATGGTCAGACTGCTGCTGAAGTTATTGTCAGTCGTGCTGATGCCGAAAAGGAATTCATGGGACTTACAACTTTTGAAGGCGACAGGCCGCATCTTTTAGATGCAGTTATTGCAAAGAACTATTTGAATGAAAAAGAATTACGGGCGATGGGGCAGATTGTTTCGGGTTACTTGGACTTTGCCGAACGACAAGCCGAACGGCAACAAGTGATGACTATGAAAGACTGGGCGGAACATTTGGACAACATTTTGACCATGAGTGGTGAAAAATTGCTTCAAGGTGTCGGGAGCGTATCACATCAAAAAGCTATTGAGCACGCCACCAACGAATACAAAAAATACCAGCAACGAACTTTGAGCCAAGTGGAAAAGGATTTCTTGGACAACATCAAAACTCTACCCACGAAATAGCTTTACATCTCATCCATCTCCGAGTTGTCTTCAATTCTCAAATTGCTGATGATGAATTTCTGCCTTTCCATGGTGTTTTTGCCCATGTAATAATCGAGCAGTTCCTTGATGCCGGAATCGCTGTTCAGGATGACTGGTTCCAAACGCATATTTGGTCCGATAAATGCCCTGAATTCGTCCGGCGAGATTTCACCAAGACCTTTGAATCGGGTGATTTCGGCTTGCTTGCCACATTTTTCCTTGGCAGAAATGCGTTCCTCCTCGCTGTAACAATAATGCGTCTCTTTCTTGTTGCGCACACGGAAAAGCGGCGTCTGCAATATGAAAACATGACCATTACGCACCACATCAGGATAAAACTGAAGGAAAAACGTGAGCATCAGCAGACGGATGTGCATTCCATCGACATCGGCATCGGTAGCAATGACAATGTTGTTATATCTCAGGTTTTCAATGTCTTCCTCGATGTTTAAGGCCGCCTGTAGCAGATTGAACTCTTCGTTTTCATAACAGACTTTCTTACTCATACCCAAGCAGTTAAGCGGTTTACCGCGCAAACTGAAAACGGCTTGCGTCAGCACATCGCGGCTCTTGGTGATGCTTCCGGATGCGGAATCGCCCTCGGTGATGAAAATCGTACTTTCCAAACGTTTTTCATGATTGGTATTCAAGTGAATACGGCAATCACGCAGTTTTCTGTTGTTCAGACTGACTTTCTTTGCACTGTCGCGCGCTGCCTTCTTGATACCTGCAATTTCCTTGCGTTCCTTTTCGTTGGCCAAAATCTTTTGCTGAAGCACTTGCACTGATGCGGGATTCATGTGAAGATAATTGTCCAAATGACGCTTCAGGATGTCGAAAACGTAAGTCTTCAAAAACGGGCTGTCGTTGGTACCGTCAGGATTGTTTGGCGCAAGGTGAGTGGAACCTAATTTTGTTTTCGTTTGTGCCTCAAATACAGGCTCTTGAATCCTTACACATAAAGCACAGGTTAAACCTTGACGGATGTCGGCAGGTTCGTATTCCTTTTGGAAAAATTCACGCACCACACGGGCGTAAGCCTCGCGGAAAGCAGACTGATGCGTGCCGCCTTCGGTGGTGTGCTGACCATTGACAAAGGAATAGAAATAGTCGCTCGACTGACCGTTGACATGCGTGAAAGCCGCCTCAAAATCCTCATCCTTGATGTGAATGATAGGGTAGAGGCCTTCAACTTCCATATTATGTTCCAATAAGTCGAGAAGTCCGTTTTTGGAATAATAGCGTTTTTCGTTGTAAATCAGTGTCAATCCGCGATTTAGGTAGGCATAATTCCAAATACGCTTGTCGATGTATTCGTCAACGTAATGATAGTTGCCAAACAAAGCCGTATCGGGAATGAACTCAATCAAAGTGCCGGGTTCTTCATTGCAGTCAAAAATGCCGCTGTCGGAAGTCAGTTTGCCTTGTGAAAACTCGGCAATGCGCGTTTTGCCTTCGCGGATGGCTTGTGCTTTGAAATACGATGACAGAGCGTTAACTGCCTTAGTACCAACACCATTCAAACCAACGGATTTCTGGAAAACTTTGCTGTCGTATTTTGCACCGGTATTCAGTTTCGAAACGGCATCGACAATCTTTCCCAAAGGAATTCCACGGCCATAGTCGCGGATTCTGACCTTGCGTTCAACCTTATCAACCGTGATTTCAATCCTTTTACCAAAACCTGAAGTAAACTCATCTATCGAATTGTCAATCACCTCTTTAATCAACACATAAATGCCGTCGTCTTGCGATGCCCCGTCGCCAAGTTTGCCGATATACATACCCGGACGACGCCTGATATGTTCCATATCTTCAAGATGTACGATACTATCGTCGTTGTAGTTTTCAGTGTTAGGTACAGGATTTTCGTCTTGTGCGAAAATGTCTTTCTCTTCGTATTCGTTGTCCATAAATGCCTATTTAACTTTCATCGAAATACAAATCCACCGACACAAAG
>JAGHSL010000044.1 GCA_018065885.1 Candidatus Limimorpha equi | reverse complement strand
CAATCTGCTGTTGGGATCCGTTTCCATTCCTATTCAGGATTTTTGTCAGGCGGTATTTCACGGCGAGGATAACACATACCGTTCCATTATTATGGAATACCGTATGCCACAGGCCATTACGGCACTTTTGGCTGGCATTGGCTTATCCGTCTCCGGCCTACTGATGCAGACCTTGTTCCGCAATCCACTGGCCGATCCTTCCATTTTGGGCATCAGCAGCGGGGCGAGTTTGGGTGTGGCCTTGGTCGTACTTTTGGCGGGAAGTTTCAGCGGCATTGCACTCAGTCAAAGCGCGTTATGGTCGACAATAGGCATTTCGCTTGCCGCTTTTGTCGGGGCATTTCTGGTCTTGTTGCTCATTTTGGCTCTCAGTGCAAAACTGCGCAATATGGTCAGCCTGATTCTGGTCGGCATCATGATTGCCTACATTGCAGGTTCCATCACCGATGTGCTGAAGTTTTTCAGTCAAAAAGAAGATGTCCATGCCTTTGTCATCTGGGGCTTGGGCAGTTTTTCGTCTGTCAGCAAAACGCAGTTGCCTTTCCTGAGCATCACCGTCATTGTCGGCGCAATTTTGGCTTTTCTCTTATCCAAAAACCTCAACCTGATGCTTTTAGGCGAGCGTTATGCCGAGAACTTAGGTGTCAACATCAGGCGTTGCAGCATGATGACCATTCTTGTTTCTGGATTTCTCACGGCCATCATCACGGCTTTTTGCGGCCCAATTGCCTTTTTAGGTTTGGCGGTTCCGCATCTGGCGCGTTTCCTTTTCAAGAGCAGCAACCATTTCGTCCTGATTCCCGCCACCGCATTGATTGGCATGGACTTAGCCCTATTCTGCAACCTCATTTCGCGTTTGCCTGGTTTCGACGGCAGTCTGCCTATCAACTCTGTCACGGCCTTGATTGGCGCACCTATCGTGCTTTGGGTGATTTTCAGCAGACAGAAAATCGGAAAATAGCAATTCGGCTTATTACACATTTTCATTGCGATATGAATAATATTTTTTATTTTTGCAATTGAAAAAACGAAAAGTCATGGAAAAAGAAAACCCAGTAGAAGAAGCCCAACGTTACGTTGACAATGCAAAAACCATATTGAAAGAACATGGTGAACTTGACACGAAAACTAAGCGCTACGGCGACAGAAAATATGTCAGAATGGCTGGTAATACGCTGTGGAACGGTATGTTAGTCATCCTTGAAGCAGTCTTCAAAGTGAAAGCTAACAAAACGAAAGGCCGACCAGACATTATCGACTATCGCAAAGCCATTGGCGACAGAAACAAAAAACTTTTGGACATCGTGAATGATGCCTACGACAATATGCACCTTTATATGGGTTACGATGGCAATCTTGACAAAAACATCAGCGATGGTGCCTTCAACAGCGCTACACTTGTCATAAGGCTTTGTTCAGCCATGCTTTAGGGCTTCTCTGCATCCTCATCTTATCTTAGTAATCAAATCACCACCCACTCCGCAATGTTCTTCTTTTCGGAAGAAAATCCGACACCAATGCGGAAAAGTTTCCTGCTGTCGGCGGCGTATGGTTCGGCATAGCCTTTTATTTCAATCTGTTTCAGAGCTTCGGCAGCAGAGCCGTCGAGTTTGAATTCAAAGATGTAAACGTAATCATTGGTTTCGACGATGATGTCGGCCCGACCGCGTGAATTTTCCTTTTCGGTCAAAGTCGTGTAGCATGATAAAAGCCTGAATATCAGATATAGTGTGTAATGATAATGGCTTTCATAGCTCCATGCGCGTTGTTGGTAGTTGGCGTTGTATGGAATGGAAGCGAAGAAGCCCGTGAGTGCATCGCGGAGATCGTCCAAACGACATTCGTCAAGCATGTCGCTGATGTCAATAGCCAGGCAATTCGTGTCGCCATGACGGTCGTTGAAGTAGTCGTTGACAAGCATATCGACAAAGCCATTCCTGACCTCATTGTTCGGGAAATCGAGTTTGTACAGTGCCTTGCCTGCTTCATACGCTTTTATCGTAAGATAGCCGCTTTGGTAAATCATCGCAAGCGGGTCCTCCACATCGGCCTTATAGTCCATGAAGTATTTCTTCGCATACGGGCGGCTCACTATTTCCTTGATGTCGGTCTTATTGCGGTCGATGAGTTTCATCAGATAAGTTGGCGTGCCTGAGGCAAACCAATAGTCGTCAAGTCTTTTCTTCGACATGGCGTTGAGTACGCTGAACGGGTTGAAGATGTCAACCATCTCCTCGGAGAAATGATAACCGTCGTATTGCCGCTTCAGACGCTGATACATTTCATCTTTCGAGCATTTATGTTTCTCAGCCATTGCCTCAATCTCACCATCGAAATACGCTACAAGTTCTTCCTGGGTTATACCGCACAAGGCATCGAAACCGCTATCCATGCTTATGTCTTCGGGCTGGTTGAAGCCGCTGAACACGCTCACCTGCGAGAACTTCGTCACGCCTGTGAGCAACACGAAACGAAGATGCTCGTCAGCTGACTTGAAAGTGCCGTAAAACTCCTTGAGAATGTTTCGGTTTGGCTCCTCCATCGGTTCCATCAGCACATCGAGCAAAGGCTTGTCGTATTCGTCGATGAGAACCACTGCCTTTTGGCCGGTTTGTTCATGAGCTTTCTTTAGTACATTTTGGAAACGTTTGCCAAGTTCCGGAACATCCGACTCCTTGCCATAGGTTTTTTCCCATTGGAAAAGATCGTCTTCAATGAAATTCGTCAATCCATCTTGTTTGCTGAAATTTCCATTCGAGAAGTCTATCCTGAACACGGGATATTGCGCCCAGTCTTTTTCTAATGCTTCAATCTTCAGGCCTTTGAAAAGTTCCTTTCTCCCTCTAAAATAACTATCTAAGGTCGAAATCAGCAACGACTTTCCGAAACGACGCGGACGGCAGAAGAAACAGATTCGCTTCTGGGCCAGCTGGTACACAAGGTCGGTCTTATCCACATAGACCATGCCTTCTTCGATGAGGGTGCTGAATGTCTGGGTTCCAATAGGGTACTTCATGGCATGATGAGTTTTACACGGCGGCAAAGTTACAAAAAAGTTTGAAAAATTTGCAAGATGGAATTATCGCATCAAGGCGACAACTCGACATAATATTCGCATCTCACTCGCCCAAGCGAATCATACTCCTGTCTTCCTCCTCTTTCTTGGCTTTCGCCGCGCCCGGCTTGAAAGAATTGAAATTGTAAGTAATTCCTAACCAGAACATTTGCGTCTTGCCTTTGCTATTGTTGACCAGATTGTAAATGGCATTATCAGAGAAGATATCCCAACGGCGCGTGTTGAAGACATCGGTGAACATGGCCGTCACAAATAGTTTTTCCCTGACCAAGACCTGCTTCACACCGACATTGGCATAATAAATGGGCTGGGTCTGGAATTGCGGGAAATATTGTGGCGCAATGTAATAAAACTGCATCTGTAAATCAGTGCCTTTCAATGGCTTGACATTCACGGAAGCATTGAAACTGTTCACCCAACCCTGATTGTTGATGTCGGCATTTTCAAACGTGCCGCTCGTCTTCGTGTAATACACATTGTTGTTCAAATCGACGGAAAGCCATTGGGCAGGTTTCAGACGCAGCAATAATTCAAGGCCGGTCTTTCGGTCGGAATCGCCATTGATATAAGTCAGAATCAATGTGTTACCGTTCATCAAGGCAACTTGCGAAATGTAATTCTGAATGTAATTCAGATAGGCGTTTGCATTGACATTGATATATTTTGAGACCAGAGAATAACCCAGATCCACCTTGTTGGAAGTCTCCGGCAAAAGGTTGATATTGCCCGTTTCATAGGTCTGATTGTCAATCAAATTGATGTATGGATTGAGTTGCGGATATGTCGGGCGCGTGATTCTTCTCGAAAACCCCAACGAAAGCGACTGTGTTTCAGAGATTTGATAATTGAAGAAAAGATTAGGCGAAAGAAAAGCATTGCGATTCAAGGTGTCCAATTGCTGCTTGTCGCTGTGCAAGGTCGTCACGCTGTATTCGAAGCGCAGCCCCGCCTTAAACGACAGTCTTTCAGTCAGTTTTGAAGAATACATTGCGTAAGCGGCAGGAATGTATTCGCGATGGCGCAAATCGTTGCTGAAGTACTGGGAATAAACCCACACATAATTAATCGTATCGTACTCATAAAACTTGTGGTTGATGTTGTTTTGACGCACCATCATCTTCACGCCCGTCTCCATTTTTCCTTTGCCAACCTTCTGCATATAATCGGCTTGCAAGGCTGCAATGAAAGGGCTGCCACCCGAAACGGATTTCTGCACAAGTTGCTCATTTTCATAATAGAATGAAGGTCTGTCCCCTTTGATTTTTGAAACCGATGCCAGCACGCTCATTTCACTTTTTTCAGGAATGAAAACATGTTTGTATGCCAACGAACCTTCAAACATCACACGGTTGAAGCTGATGTCGGTGGTGCGATACAGCAAGGGCGAAAAAGCATAATGGTTCTCAAAATTCTGGACATTGTTCAGTCGTGGCAGCATCAGTTTGGCATCCAAAGTGAAAATATTCTTCTTCGATGCGCGATAGACGGCAT
>JAGHSL010000151.1 GCA_018065885.1 Candidatus Limimorpha equi | reverse complement strand
GCAAAAGGACTTGAAGCCCTTGGCGCACATTCGGTGCAAACCATCACCAATGGCTACGATGATGAACCCATCAACGGCACTTCCATCACGCTAAGCGAGAGATTCACCATCTCTCACATCGGCGCGTTAGGTGCATCGCGCAATGCCATTCATTTTTGGGAAGCTTTGGGAGAATTGGCAAAAAGCGACTTACAATTTCGCAACGATTTAAGTATCAGGTTAATTGGCCAAGTTGACATTAGTGCCACCGAGACAATAAAAATCAATGGCCTCATGGACAATACCGAACTCATCCCCTACATTCCGCATGAAGAAATCAGCAGAATGCAAATGGAGTCACAAGTCCTGCTGCTCCTCATCAACAACACGCCAAATGCAAAAGGCATATTGACCGGAAAGTTGTTTGAATATCTGTCTTCAGGCCGTCCCATACTTTGCATCGGCCCGGAAGACGGCGATGCCGCGCACATCATCGGAGAGACCAAAGCTGGCGCAACCGTTGGATTTGAGGACAAGGGAAAAATGAAAATCATTATAAAAGAGCTATATAGTAAATACAAAACTAGAACTTTAACAGGCTGTTCAAAGGAGGGCACGGAGAAATATTCGAGGAAATCATTGACTGGCAAGTTTGTTGAAATAATGAATTTTCTATATGATGAACGACTTAGATAAAAACGGCAAGACAAAAGTCTGTCATTTGGTCAGCAAACACAAAATGAGCGACATGCGTGTCTTTGAAAAAGAGTGCAAATCGCTTGCGAAAGGAGGTTTTGGCGTAACACTTATTGGATTTGGGGAACAAGCAAAAGAAGAAGTGATTGATGGTGTTAAGTGCATTTCACTTTACTATCCCATAAAAAACAATCTAGAATTATTGTTGAAACGCAACAAGTTGACGTACCGAGAAGCCCTAAAAGTTGACGCTGAAATCTATCACATTCATGAACCTGAATTATTGCCCGTCGGCAAAAAGCTAAAGCGAAAAGGTAAAATCGTCATTTTCGACAGCCACGAATATTACGGTTGGCAGCTGCGCGACAACATTCACAAGATAAAGATTGTCAATGTTCCAGCATCATTTATGAAAACGATTGGCAACTTATATATGCGGTATGAAAAACGCATTTGCATGAAACTGGATGCCGTCATACAAGTTTGCACAATGAATGGAGTTGACTACTTCAAAGACCGTTGCAAACGGACTTTATTCATCAGAAATCTTCCCGACATTTCAGATTACACAAGGGAAAAAGAGATTTCTTTTGAAAGTCCAATTTCCATTTCGATGATTGGCGGGATTACAAAAGAAAGAGGTGTCACACAACTAGTGAAAGCAGCAGGAAAATCTGGTGCGACACTAAATTTAGCAGGTGTTTTCATTCCAAAATCCTACGAAGACGAGTTGAAGCAACTGCCTGAGTATAAAAATATGAATTACTGCGGATTCCTCGACAAAAAGGGAATGGTTTCTTTGTTGGAAAATACTTCAATTGGAGCTTCAACATTGCTCAACATCGGTCAATACGACAAAATCGACACCTTCCCGACCAAAGTCTACGACTATATGGCGATGAAATTGCCGGTCATCATTTCCAACACCAATTTCGCCAAAGAAATGAACGGCAAATACAATTTTGCCATCTGCGTTGACCCAAACAATGCTGACGAAATTGCGCAAGCTGTCCAATGGATAAAAGACCATCCGCAAGAAGCCGTCAAAATGGGCGAAAACGGACGAAAAATCATTGAAAACGAATGGAATTGGGAAAAAGAAAGCCTAAAACTTTTGGATTTTTATAACGAATTACTAATTTTGCACTATCAAAAATAGTAATCTACACATTGAAATACCACGCTTGCGGAATGTACTTGATTACGGCCAGCAACCGCTATCGCAGCGTGACGAAGAAAATTGTTAAGAACACACGATGAATTGATAATGTAGAGACGTGCCAGAGCGCGTTTCTACCAAATTCATTCGTCACAAAATGATAGACAAATAAATTTAACTCATATTGATTATCAACGATTTAAAGAAAAATACAATGGACAAAATACACGAAAGCCGTTTTCCTTGCATTTTGTTTGGATTTATTTCATAATATTGCAATGATATTATCAAGTTGAATCAAATTTAAATTCTATCGTTATGAAAAAGACAAAAAGCTTTATTCTTTCACTGTTGCTGGCATTGCCTCTATTGTTGTCAGCACAACAGACAGTACGCATTGGCGACATCCTTTGCACAGATGGAAGCACCGTTAGTGTCAGCGAATTTCCATCATCAGGGAAAACCGCCATGGGTGTGGTCTATTTTATTGACCCATCAGGATTGAACGGCTTAGCCGTCAACCTATACGATGATGAAGTGAATACTCCTTATGGAGGTTATGGAGAAGATTTCCCCTTGCCCGACATCGAGGAGTCGCGCAAGGCCATTTACGACTTCGATGGATACCGCAACACCGAAATCCTCAGAAGCATGTATGGTGGAGCCTACTACTATCCCGCACCCTGGTCAATAGATTTCGAAAACGGCTGGTATCTTCCCGCTGCAGGTGAACTTCGGCTATTGTATAACCAAGTTCCCGTTGTCAACAATTCTCTTTCTGTTATTGGCGGCACTCTCTTGTTTGAAGACACTGGCCACTATTGGTCTTCAACAGAACGCACACCTTATCACATGCACGACATGTACATAAACGGCAATCTGGGCAACTACACCAAAGTACCTTGCAACAGTTCGTGGGTTGGGGTGAGGTCTGTTCGAAGCTTCACCACCAACAGCAGTAGCAGCCCCATCGGAGACCTTATCGTCAATGATGATGACAGCAAAGGTATCGTGTTTTATGCCAACCCCGACGAAAAGGCCTATTGGATGGTTGCCTTGAACGATGCTCCTTCGACATACGCATGGGGCGACCATAGCGATTCGCCACTAAACAACCACGACCCAGAAATTGTGTTCAACCTTTTGAATGACAACAATGGCTTTGGAAACACAGAAACGTTGCAAAGCTGTCAAAGCGGCAATTCATACGCAGCTTCCCAAGTCGATTTCGAAAACGGATGGTATTTGCCCTCAACGGGACAGCTACTTAAACTTTACGGGGTGTTGCCATTCATAGAAAATTCCATCACACAAGAAGGCGGTACATTGATGCGCTCTGACGCATATTGGACCAGCACAGAATGCGACGAAGATAATGCATGGTGCGTTGATTATGGCACTACAGGCTACTATGGTGGACATTCAAAAAAAACCGACAAGGCCACATACGCCCATGTACGCGCCATCCGCAACTTCGACCCCGAGACTTTGCAACCTTCAGTTGGCGACATCATTACCCCAGAAGCCATTTGTGCCGGCAATAGTCTCAACTTGCAAACTCCAAGCACACAATTTGCTTCAAACCAAGGATGGCAAATTGCATCAGATGAAAATTTTACCAATTTTCAAGCTTACAACGGCGAGGTCCTTGACGAATCATTCGACGGCTGGTATCTCAGATATTTCGTCTCCAACTTTACGGGAACAGCATGTAGCAACACGGTTCAGATTTCGGTTCAATATGCTCCTTCAAGTTCTTTCGACATCACTAACTGTGGCCCTTACACTTGGAACGGAGAGACATACACCCAAAGCGGTGCTTACCAACAATACTTTCCCATGCCCAACGGATGCGATAGTGTCGCCACTTGCTATCTAACCATCAGACCAAGCTACACAAACTCGTTTAACCTCACAAGCTGCGATTTCTGCATCTGGAACGGCGTCACCTATACCCAAAGCGGCATTTACGAACAAGCTTACACTACGCAATACGGTTGTGACAGCATTGTCACTATGCATCTAACCATCACACCATCGGCAAGTTACGAATTCATGATTAACACATGCGACAGCTTCATCTGGAACGGCACAGAATATACTGAAAGTGGCGATTACGAACAGACTTTCACTTCATCAACAGGTTGCGACAGCATCGTCACACTGCACCTTACCATCGAAGGCTTCGATGAGATGCAAGCCATCGAAGGCGATGCCGAAGTCGATTCCTACCTCACGCCTATCAGCATCTTTGTCCAACCCGGTTTCGTGAGCGCAGCATCTTTTCAATGGACCATCGAACCAGCAGAGGCTGGTATCCTAACCGCTAACGGGAATACCGTTGTTGTGAACTGGTCGTCAGAGTTCAAAGGCACAGCTACCCTCAGCGTGAATGTCAGCAATGTTTGCGGCGAAGGCTTCAACACGCTCGCCATAAACGTGAAGAACTCGTTTGATGTTAACGAAAACAACATCAACGCGAAGCTCTATCCTAACCCAACTTCTAGCAGCGTCACCATCGAAGCCGCAGGAATGCGATACATCACTGTGATGAACGCCTTGGGGCAAGTGGTTGTTGATATGGACCTTAACACTGATGTCACAAGCATCAACATGACCCAATTTGGCAAAGGCATGTATGTGGTTCGCATCCAAACCATAGACGGTTCTTGCATTAGACGAATTGGGGTGGAATGATTAATACAAAGAGACGCGCCAGGGCGCGTCTATACTAACTGACAATAAATTAAGGGCATTTCTAAATAAAACTCTTTGATATTCAGATAAATATTTGTATATTTGCCGAAAATTTGAAGAGAAAATGGACACATGCAAAAGGGCATACAGAAAGCTTGGCAACCAAGGTTTATTTGATT
>JAGHSL010000300.1 GCA_018065885.1 Candidatus Limimorpha equi | reverse complement strand
CGCAACATCAGCGTTGAGCAGCTCAACCAGATTGCCGATCAAATGGAGACCTTCTCCGATGCCCAGAAAGCCATGGAATACAATTTGGTTGACGGCCTGATGTTTAAAGACGAGATGCTCGCCGAACTCAAGAATCTGACTGGCTCCAATAAAATAAATGCCGTTCCAAACGCGAAATATGCTGATTCCTACACCTTTAATAATAACAGCGGAAACGAAATCGCCATCATCTATGCCGAAGGTCAGATTTTCGACGGCAAAGGTCAGGAAGGCAACATTTATTCCGAAAACCTTTCGAAAACCATCCGCAAAGCACGCGAAGATGAAAACGTAAAAGCCATTGTCTTGCGCGTCAACTCGCCTGGCGGCAGTGCCGTTGCATCGGCAGTCATCGGCCGTGAAGTGGAACTGGCATCAAACGAAAAACCCGTCATCGTTTCCATGGGCAACTACGCAGCTTCCGGCGGTTACTGGATTTCAGCCAACGGCGATTACATCTTCGCCGACCCAACCACACTGACCGGCTCCATTGGCGTTTTCGGCACTTTCCCGAACCTGAAAGGATTGCTGAATGACAAGTTAGGCATCACCTTTGATGTCGTCAAGACCAACGAAAACGCTGATTTCGGCAACTTCACCGAGCCTTTGACCGAGTTCCAATATGCCAAACTGCAACAGATGGTTGTGAAGACCTACGACGATTTCACCGGCATGGTGGCACGCAATCGTGGCTTGCGCCAGAGCTATGTCGACAGCATCGGTCAGGGCCGCGTGTGGTCTGGTGTTGATGCCATCGAACTTGGCCTCGTCGACCAGTTGGGCGACATGGAAGACGCCATCGCCTTTGCCGCCGAAAGAGCCGGCATAGCCAACGATTACAAAATTGTGGAAATGCCAAAGCAAAAGGATTTCATGACACGTTTCACCGAGCAACTGAGCGGTGGCAACGACGATCTTGATGCCTCACTCCGCCAGAAACTTGGCATGTATTACAAATACTATGAAGGCATTGAAAACCTTTCCAACAACACAGGAATCCAGGCAAGAGTGCCGTTTGACATGGTGATTCAATAAAAGTTAGGAGTTTGGAATTAGGAGTTAGGAGTATTTTTTCACTCCAAAAAAACCACTAAAAATGCGGGATGGACAACCATTCCGCATTTTTTTGCATTTCAACTGATTAATACAGTTTCTCAATTTTCGGTGCTTCCTGTTCTCCCCCACCGAAATAATTGTACAAGCCGACCCCAAGAAGAGCCAAAGCCGCTATCACTAAGATTATCACTATTACCTTTTTCATATTGCAGGATTTGAATTTCATTGTTCAACATTCTTCAGATTCGGATAATCGGCTCCCGATTTCGTTACGGACACTCTCACTTCCTTAAATCCCAAATTCATCAGCAAGTGCTGCATTTTCTTCACACCTTCGGTATTGGCCGTCGTCAATAAACCATGTTTGACAGCATCCTGTTCAATTTCCTTCTGAATTTTCGACACGATGGCATTGATTTCATCCTGAGACCAATCCTTGGTGTTACTGTCGAATATCTCGTAATCCTTAGGATTCACTATGACATCGAGGATTTTCGCCTCGGGCAAATCAAGATATAAGGTGTCGCCGTCGCAATGGAAGTCATTTTCGGTCATCGCCGACAAATCGAAGCCGGCGCGGACAGTTCCATTGCCAATGACGACGATTTCCTTCATACCCCACAAACCTTTTGTGCTTTTCATGGCCGTTTCGCCATAAAAACTCGCTGTGACAAGTTCCGAAATCTTTTGAATATCACGCACCGTTATCGTGCTTTCCACTTCATTCTCAACACTTATTTTGTGGCTTTCGCGAAATCTCTTGGCATAAATCAGGACAAGAGCCACCAAAGCAGCCACAAAAAGCACTTTAATCATCGTCCTTTTCTTCATAATTCCTCCGTTTTTGAAGTCATTTTTTCCTCGAAACCATTCTCTTCGCCAAATCTGACATGGATATTCTGCCGTTCAAAACCCATTTGCGCCAGCATATCCTCAAACAGCAGTTTCGTATTCGCCTCCGCTTCCGATTGGATGCTCAAAGTCTTGATGATTTCATTTAAGCGGTCCTGGCCTTCATCAAGAATATTATCGCGTTCTATCGCGTCGAATTTTCCGCGAAACGCACCCTCACGATGATAAATTTCCTTGATGGAATCAGGCGGAATGTTGACAGACAATATTTTGGCGTGAGGCAAAGTGACATAGACCGACTGCGTCTTTTCATTGATTTCTATGTCGTCTTCCGAAAATTCATTCAAATCGATGCCAGCCTTCACATACGCCATCCAACCGAAAAGGATGCTTTTTTCGCCCACGCTGCCAAGACTTCTCTCCCCTATTTTCGTATGGCTTTTGCCACGAATCACCTGCTTCACCGTGTACTCAACCGTGCCCAATTCCGCAATATCGGAAAAATCCGAATACATGGACGAGACCCGATCTTGCAACGTAACGCGCTCAATAGTTGGCTCGGAACACGAACAAGGCAGCAAAGCGATGCTTACAAACAATAATAAAATCCTTATTTTCATTGCATTAGCAAATTTTCAATTCATAGATAATGGCATTTCCGTGCCTTCTTTATGGCGCAAGATGTCTTTCCGGCCTTCAATCGCCATGACTTCAAAAATTATGCGGCAAAAATAGCATAAATAAATGAAAGACACATGGTTTATTTTCCCTGAATTAATTGCCGGATTTGCAACTGACAAATGAATGTTATTTGGCATGTCAACTAATTTTAATGGAGAAGTTAGGTAATTCAAGGCACTTTCTGAGAAACTGAAAGATTTTTACCTACTTTTGCAAAAATTTGAACGATGAAAAGAAACAAGATTTGCATCTTTTGCGGCAGCAGCATGGGGTTCGATGCCGTTTACAAGGAAAAGGCCGCCGAATTGGGTCAGGCCATGGCCGACAACGCTTGCGAACTTTACTACGGGGCCGGCAACGTAGGCCTGATGAAAATCATTGCCGACACGATGCAGGAAAACCATTGCAAGGTTTCGGGCACCATCACGCACAAACTCAACAACATGGGCGTTGGTCGCAACGACATTGACGAAATGATTCTGGTCGACTCAATGGCCGAACGGAAGGCGATTCTGGAAGAAAAAGCCGATGCTTTCGTTGCCATGCCGGGCGGATTCGGCACCATGGATGAACTGTTCGAAGCCATCGTGCTGAGCCAGTTGCGCGTCTATGACAAGCCCGTCGCACTTTTCAATGTCAACGGTTATTACGACCATCTGCTGGCTTGGATGCAACACGCCGTTGATGAAGGTTTCGTCAGAAGCGAACACTTCAACAATATCATCGTCAGCAGCGACCCGAAAGAACTTTTGCTGCGCATCGACGCCTTCGAGCCAGTGGAAGTTCACAAATGGGTGAGTAACATAAAAAAAGAATCAGGACACAAGAAAATGATAGTAATAGGAATTACAGGCACTTTGGGCGCCGGCAAAGGCACCATTGTCGATTATCTGCTGAAAAACAAAGGCTTCAAGCATTATTCCGTTCGTGCTTACATTGCCGAGGAAATCACACGCCGTGGCATGGAAGTCAACCGCGACACTTTGACTGCGGTCGCCAACGACTTACGCGCTTCACACAGTCCGAGTTACATCACCGACCAACTGTATCTGCGGGCCGTCGAAGAAGGACAAAACGCTGTGATTGAAAGCATCCGCACACCAGGCGAAATACAATCGTTACGTCAGAAAGGCGAATTTTATCTTTTTGCCGTCGATGCCGACCAGCAAATCAGGTACGACCGCATTTACTTGCGCGGTTCCGAGACCGACCACGTCAGTTTCGAGACTTTCAAGATGAACGAGGAACGCGAGATGAGCAGCACCGACCCGAATAAGCAGAATCTTGGCGCCTGCATCAAGGCAGCCGATTTTGTTTTCCAGAATAACGGCACGATGGAAGAACTTTACCAACAAGTAGAAAACACGCTCAGAAGAATCTTATAAAGAATTGCTTCGCAAGAAATCAAGCAAAAATCAGTCAAAAAACCCATTCCATTTATAATGAAAATGATTTTGAATAGATTTTTGAAAGATTTCTTCGACAAAGTCGAATAACATAAAACATTTCTTCAACGAAGTTGAATAACACAAAACACTATGGAAGAACAGCACATTCGTCCCAGTTGGGATGATTATTTCCTGAATTTGGCCGACACCGTTTCGGAACGCGCCACTTGCAACCGTGGCCGTAGCGGCTGCGTCATCGTAAAAGACCGTCAGATTTTGGTCACCGGATATGTAGGCTCACCAAAAGGCCTTCCCCATTGCGACGATGTGGGACATCTTTTCCGCAAGACCATTCACGAAGACGGGTCCATCACCCAGCACTGCGTACGCACCGTTCATGCCGAACAGAACGCCATTTGTCAGGCTGCACGCCGTGGCATCGCTTTGGATGGCAGCACTTTGTATTGCCGCATGACACCTTGTCGCACCTGCGCCATGCTCATCATCAACTGTGGCATTGTCAGGGTGGTGTGTGAGCGCAAATATCATGATGGCGCCGAAACCGAAGAGATGTTCAGGCAAGTGGGCATCGAACTGGTTTACAAGTATGATGAAGTGCAGCAATACGAGGGACAGAAAGGGTGATTTTTCTCCCGCTGAGGACGCTGAGGACGCTGAGGACGCAGATTTACGCGGAGAAAAATCCTATACCGTCTGCGTGAATCAGCAAGATCAGCGGGACATTTTTGTTCTCCCGCAGAAAACGCAAAGGACGCAGACTTACGCGGAGAAAAATGTCTGCGTGAATCAGCGAGAGCAGCGGGACATTTTTGTTCTCCCGCAGAAATCGCTGAGGACGCAGATTTACGCGGAGATAAATGTCTGCATGAATCAGCGAGATCAGCGGGACATTTTTGTTCTCCCGCAGAAATCGCAGAAGACGCAGACTTACGCGGAGATAAATGTCTGCGAAAATCAGCGAGATCAGCGGGATATTAATATCAACAAAAAAACGAATTATGCTACATGAGAACGACATATCATATTTGATTAGAGGAGCTGTATTTCAAGTGTACGATGAACTTGGTCCAGGTTTGCTTGAATCAATCTATGAAGCTGCATTGTGCTATCAACTCAGAAAAGACGGTCTAAAAGTGGCCAATCAAGTGAAAGTTGACGTTTATTATGACGGTCATCTCCTTCCAATAGAATACCGGCTGGATTTGCTGGTTGAAGACAAAGTTATTGTTGAACTCAAATCCGTTGAAACAGTGAATCCTGTTCATTTCAAGCAATTGCTTACTTATTTGAAGATTACCGGGAAAAAGCTTGGAATGTTGGTGAATTTCAACACGGACGACATTAACCATTCGATTTATCGGAAAGTGAATGGATTGTAGATTGTTCTCCCGCAGAGTGCGCTGAGAACGCAGATTTACGCGGAGATAAATTCTATCCTGTCTGCGTGAATCAGCAAGATCAGCGGGACATTTTTGTTCTCCCGCAGAAAACGCAGAGGACGCAGATTTACGCGGAGAAAAATCCTATACCGTCTGCGTGAATCAGCAAGATCAGCGGGACATTTTTGTTCTCCCGCAGAAATCGCTGAGAACGCAGATTTACGCGGAGAAAAATGTCTGCGTGAATCAGCGAGGTCAGCGGGAAATTTATTCTAAACTTTCTTTCCAACAAACCTCACAATCACCAACAATACGGCAATTGCCACAATAAAAGCCGCCCACGAAGGCAAGCCGAAAGCCGTTGGCAACACGCCAAACAGAAGCGCAACGCTTCCAACCGTCAGGGCGTAAGGCATTTGCGTACTGACGTGTTTCAAGTGTTCGCAGCCGCTCGCCATCGAACTCATGATGGTCGTGTCGGAAATCGGCGAGCAATGGTCGCCCATGACTGCACCTGCCATCACCGACGCCACCACATTGTAAAACAGCGGCATACTCGCTTCGACCGAAAGCCCTTGATTTTGACATAACAGCCACGAAGCAGGCAGAATCAAAGGATAAAGAATGGCCATTGTGCCCCATGAAGTGCCCGTCGAGAAACCTATCAGACAGGCTAAGACGAAAGTCAGCACAGGAACCAAAGCCGGCGAAAGCGACCATTTCAGAAGTAGTTGCGATACAAATTCAGCCGTATGCATATCACTGGTTATCAATGCAATTGACCATGCCATAGTTAAAATGACTACGGCATTGAACATCGATTTGAAACCTTCAATGCTCTCTTCCATGATTTTAGTGAACTCCACCTTGCCGCGCAGCAATGTCAAGACGATAGCTGTCAGCAAAGAAAACAACGAAGCCCACAACAAAGACGTATAGGAATCGGCATCGCCAATCGTGGAAGAAACTTTCGAGAAGAAAGCGATATTGTCGTCCGACCAAACCGCAGCATCGTAGCCCGTGTAAAACAAGCCAAATACCGTGCCGAAAATCAGCATCAAAAGCGGAACCAAGGCATCTATGACATGAGCATCTGATTTTGCCGTTTCAGCTTCATCAACAGCAGCCGTTTCAGCCATCCGCGCAGCTCTTTCCGCTTTCAGCATAGGGCCGAAATCGCGGCGGCTCAAAATAATCATCAGCACGAAAGCCAAAGTCAGGAAAGGATAGAAACTGTAAGCCAACGAATTGAAAAACACAGAATAAGCAGAAGCATCAAGCCCAACAGCCTCAATGCCTTGTTCGATGTAACTCAACTCAGCGCCAATCCAGGTGGTGACAAAAGCCACAGCCACGACGGGAGCCGAAGTGGAATCGACAATATAAGCCAGTTTTTCGCGCGAAATCTTGAGCCTGTCAACCACCGGGCGCATCGTGTTGCCCACCACCAGAGTGTTGGAATAATCGTCGAAGAAAATGCACAAATCCATCAGGAAAGTCATCAGTTGGCCTGAGCGAGCCGTCTTTGCCCTTTTCGACAGCCAGTTGACCACACCCTGCATTCCTCCGTTGATGGTGATGATGCGCACCATGCCGCCAATCAATACCGTGAACACGATGATTTTCACATGATCCAAGTCGAAGACCGACCCGACGATATATGTGTCGACGACACGCATAACGCCGCCAAACAAGGCTTCGAAGGGACCGCTCCCCGCATAAAGCGCCATGATGAAAGCGCCCGAAAGTATGCCAAAAAACAGCGACAGAAGCACTTCCTTAATCAACAAAGCCATCACGATGGCAACCAAAGGCGGCAAGATGGACATCCAAAGCGGCATTTCGCCCATCACTGGACCGCAGACATAAAGCAACACAAATCCGACAAGGACAAGTATCCCAAGAATGGTAAAAACGGTTTTCTTTTTCATTTCCTTGAATTTGCGGCAAAGGTAGAAAAATAAAGAAAAAGAAACAACCGAAAAAGAAAATAGCGTATCTTTGCGGCAACAAATAAACATGTTTTTATTCACTAATTCATTAACAATTTTAAAATTTTCATCATGAAAAAATTATTCATTATCGCAATGTGCCTGTTATCTTTGGGATTTGCGTCGTGCCACAAAGACAAAGATAATGGCAATGAAAACACCAACGAAAAATTCATCGGCAACTATGCAGGTGAAATTGTTATTAACGGCACTATTGAAGTCACTATTTTCGGTGAGACCCAGACCCAGCCATTGGACGAACAAAAGACCGACATTGAACTGAAAATCACAGCCGGCAATGAGAACGACGAAGTGATTGCAAATTTCGAAATGGAGGGTCAGCCTGTCAACATAAAAGGCAAATGCAAGAATAATCATGTTGATTTTGAACCAGTCTCAGAAACAATAGATTATGAAGGACAACAGATTAACTGCACTTTCAGCATAAAAGGAGACCTTGACGGAAACACTCTCAATGTCAATGGAGACATCAATGCGAAAGGTACTTTGACTGATCCGGAAATTCCGTTGCCAGTGCCATTCGTTCTCAAAGCCAACATGAGCGGCCCTTTAGCCCGACAATAAGCAAACAACACAGCAACACCAAGAGGATGGCCAAATGGCCATCCTCTTTTTCTATCTAAAAAACAATTGTTTGCATAATTGGGAAATAGTCAATATTTTTGCACCCATATTATAAGGAGCGTCCAAAGCATGACATTGGCAACTCGGATTCTGCCGTAAATGGTTCTATCGGCATGATTCTGAGGTTTTGTAATTATTATAGAACCATCAGTAAATCAATGAAATCAAGATTCCTAATTTCACTCCCATTGTTGGCAGTTTTTGCCACATCTTGTATTGATGTGCCTGAAATGAAGGTGACACCTTACGAGACAATGACCATTTTAAAAACAAATTGCGAGCTGCCGACCCAAATCACTGCAAACATCAAGGGCCGCAACACCATCAACATTTACCCGAAGATTGATGCGCAGCTGAAGGAGACCTTGGTCAAGACCGGCCAACGTGTTCAGAAAGGACAGATTCTTTTCAAGTTGGACGACCGCGCCCAAGTGTTGGCATTGCAATCGGCAACTGCCAACCGCCTTGCCGCCGAAGCCAACCTTGCCACGGCAAAGCTCAACTACGAGAGCAACAAGGACTTGCACCAGAAAGGCATTGTGAGCAACTACGTTCTGGAATCGGCTGAAAACAACTTCAAGAGTGCAAAAGCTGCCGTTGAAGTGGCCAAGGCCGAGGAAAACGCTGCCCGGACCGAGCTGTCATACTGCAACATCACAGCTCCCGAATCAGGCATTTTGGGGGAAATCAACCCTTCGCCTGGCGACCTCGTAAGTTCATCGATGTTGCAGCCAATGACCGCCATTTCCGACAACAGCGAGATGATAGCCAGTTTCTCACTGCCGGAAAACGATTATCTGGCTATCGTAAGCCAAGCCGACGATATGATTTCAAACGGCAAACTTGACCTCGATCTGCTTCCACCTGTCGAACTGAAACTCAAGGACGGCACAATCTACGGCCAAAAGGGAAAAATCACGAACATGTCGGGCATCATCGACAATGTCACTGGTTCGATCGTGTGCGAAGCTCGTTTCCCGAATCCCGACAACACGCTTCTTTCGGGGCAAAACGGAACCCTTATCATCACTTTCTTATACGATGATGTCATACTCATCCCTATGGAGGCCACTGTTCAATTGCAGAACAAGAAACTGGTCTACAAGGTTGGAGCCGATAGTTGCGCGACAGCTTCCATCATCGAAGTTGAAAGCATAAATGCTGGTAATCAATATATTGTCACCGACGGTCTGGAAGTTGGCGAAGAAATCGTTGCCAAAGGCGCCATCACCGTTCAAGACGGAATGAAAGTGAAATAAAGATGAAGAAAGAGTATTTTTTCCTAAACAAGAAGGTGATGGCCGTGTCCATCGCCATTCTGATATTGCTCATCGGCTTCATTTCGCTGAAGACCTTACCTATTGAACAATATCCCGACATCGCCCCGACGACCATCAACATTGAGGCCAACTACACGGGAGCCGATGCCAATTCGGTCATGAATTCCGTCATCATGCCTATCGAAGAAGCCATCAACGGCGTGGAAGGCATGTCGTACATCACATCAACCGCATCCTCAACGGGTAATGCTTCCATCGAAGTATTCTTCGAACAGGGTGTCAATCCCGACATGGCTGCCGTCAATGTGCAGAACCGCGTGGCAAAAGTGCAAAACGTCATGCCTCAGGAAGTTCTTCAGAGTGGCATCAAGGTTACAAAGAGGCAGAAAAGTATGCTTCAGATTACTTCTTTGGTCAGCCGTGACAGCCGTTTCGATGTCGATTTCATCACCAACTACTTGGACATCAACGTGATTCCGAAACTGATGCGTATCAATGGCATTGGTGGCGTCACCAACCTTGGCAACCTTTATTCGCTGCGCATTTGGTTCCATCCCGACCAGATGGCTCACTACGGACTGATGCCTGACGAAGTAGTCGGCATTATTTCGACCCAGAACTTTGTAGCACCTGCCGGTACTTTGGGACAGAAATCATCGAACATGTACGAGTACACCATGGAATATGGTGGCCGTTTGAAGGATATTGAAGAGTTCAAGGACATTGTCATCAAATCGGAAGAAAACGGCAAGATACTGAGATTAAGAGACATTGCCGATGTTGAACTGGGTGCCTTGTCGTATTCGTTCTCATCAGATGTCGATGGAAAGCCAGGTGTCGTGTTCATCGTCAACCAGGCTGCCGGCGCCAATGCCACACTGGTCAACGCCGAGATTTCGAAAGTGTATGAAGAACTCGAAAAAGAAATGCCTGCCGGACTCGAATTCTGCATTCTTCAGACTGCCGACGACTTTCTTTTCGCTGCCATTCACAACGTGGTCGAGACCCTCATCATTGCCATTTTGCTGGTTATCATCGTGGTGTTCTTCTTCCTTCAGGATTTCAAGTCGACCCTGATTCCTTCCATTTCGATTATCGTATCATTGCTCGGCACATTTGCCGTGGTGAAATTGGCAGGTTTCTCATTGAACATCCTGACCTTGTTCGCTTTGGTATTGTCAATCGGTACCGTTGTCGACGATGCCATCGTTGTCGTTGAGGCAGTGATGGCAAAACTGGAAGGCGGCGCCACCTCGGCACACACCGCCACCAACGAAGCCATGCACGAAGTGATGGTGCCTGTCATCAGCTGCACACTCGTGTTTATGGCCGTGTTCATCCCGACGACATTCATGCCCGGCACATCCGGAAAATTCTTCACCCAATTCGGCATCACCATTGCTTCATCAGTCGGTCTTTCCTGCATTTCCGCCCTGACCCTTTGCCCGGCCTTGTGCGGCATCTTGATGCGTCCGAAAACAGGAGAAACCAAGAAAAACATCAGTTACTACGTCAAACAGGCTTACGACGTTTCTTATACAGCCTTGAAATCGAAATACATGAAAGCCGTGCAGTTCTTTGTCAAGAAGCCTGCGGTTTCGGTTATTGCACTCATTGCCGCCGTGGTGCTGATGATTTGGACCATGAAGACCACCCCAACGGGACTTGTTCCACAGGAAGACCAAGGCGTCATCCTCGTCGACATTTCCACCGCTCCTGGCAACACCCTTGAGCAAACCCAGAAAATCATGGAAGACCTCAAGAAAGACATCATGGAAATTCCTGAAGTGGAGCATTTCGCATCCATTTCGGGTTACGGTATGCTTTCAAGTGCAGGCAGCAACTACGGTTCATTCGTTATCCGACTGAAAAACTGGGACGAACGTAAAGGCATAGAGCATCACATTGAAATGATTTCCTACAAGTATTACCTTGCCAGCACGAGAGTGAAAGAAGCCACAGTAGTGCCATTCCAGATGCCTCAGATTCCAGGCTACGGTAACGGCAACATGATGGAACTTGTCCTTCAGGACCGTCAAGGCGGCGACAAATCAGTCTTTGCAGCTCATACGGCACGTTTCCTCGAAGTCTTGCAGTCGAGGCCTGAAGTTGATGTGGCCATGACCTCATACAACGAGAATTTCCCAAAGTACAATGTTGAAGTCAATGCGGCACAATGTATGAAATCGGGCGTTTCGCCACAAGATGTCATCAACACGCTTGGTGCCTATTGCGGCGGTGCTTTCTGCGGCAAATACAACAAATACGGCAAGGTGTACAACATTATGGCTAAAGCCTCACCGGAATACACCCTCGACCCTGCTTCGCTCAACAACATTTTCATCCGCACAGGCGAAAAGATGGCTCCAATCGCACAATTCGTGACCTTGACACCAGCCCTCGGTTCTTCAAGCCAGACGCGATTCAACCTGTTCAATTCCATCAACTGCAACATTCAAGGTGCGGCAGGCTATTCGACAGGTCAGGTTCAGAAAGTCATTGCCGAAGTCGCCGAGGAAGTGCTTCCTCCCGGCTACGGCTACGAATATGCCGGCATTTCGCGTGAAGAAGCCAAGACCGCAGGCAGTAACGCAACTATCCTCATTTATTTGATTTGCGTATTGCTGATTTACCTCATCCTCGCCAGCCTTTACGAATCGTGGTTCGTGCCGTTGGCAGTGCTCATGTCGGTACCATTCGGCCTGATGGGTGCTTTCTTCTTCACCAAAATCACGGGATTCGAAAACAACATCTACCTCCAGACCGGTGTCATCATGCTGATAGGCTTGCTGGCCAAGACCGCCATCCTGATTACCGAGTTCGCCACCGAACGCCGTAAGCAAGGAATGGACATTGTTGAAGCAGCACGTCAGGCTTGCGACGACCGTTTCCGTCCTATCATGATGACCGTCCTGACTATGGTCGTCGGCATGATACCGCTTATCATCGAAGGCGGCGCAGGTGCCATGGGCAACCGTTCATTAGCCATCGGCGTTACGGGCGGCATGATTGTAGGCACTATCGCCCTGCTTTTCGTCACCCCGGCCTTCTTCATTATTTTCCAGAAAATGCACGAAAAATTCACCAGAGAAAAATGAGAAAAAACATCATACTCATCGTTGCTGTAGCCTTTTGGGTTTCCAGCTGCAGCATTTACAAGAAATACGAACCCATCAACGATACGCGGGCCGAAGCCAAAGCCGAATCGGGCAACCAGTTCGGAGAACTGCAATGGCGCGAAGTGTTTACCGATGCCCAGTTGCAAGGCTTGATTGAAAAGGCACTTCAAAACAATGCCGACTTGCAGAAATCACACCTTGCCGTGCAGCAAATGGAAGCCAGCCTGAAAGCCGCCAAATTAGGTTACTTGCCTTCCGTGGGACTTAATCCAAATGCCGGTTATGTGGGAATTAATTCATCAACAGATTTTCAGTATGACCTACCCGTTGCCTTGGACTGGCAGCTCGACATTTTCGGGCGCAACACCACCGCCAAGCGCAAAGCCAACGCACTCACCGAAGAGTACAAGGATTTGGAACAAGCCACGAAAGCCGAACTGATTGCATCTGTAGCCAAGGCCTACTATTCGCTTGCCATGATTGACAACCAGATAAAGATTGCCGACACCACCATCAGAATCCGCGAGAAGGCTTTGGAAACGCAACAAGCCCTGATGGATGCAGGTTTATCAAATTCTGCCGCCGTCAGTCAGTTTGCCGCCGAATTGTGCGCCGTCAAGGTGCAGCAAGGCGAACTCCAGCGTCAGTTTAACGAAGTGCGCAATTCATTGTCGGTTCTCCTCAATGAAAACCTCAGCGACATTCAATGCGGCTCCATGAACGCCACTTTCCCTGAAATCGGCAACGTGGAGATTGCTTCCATCAATCTGCTTTCGCGTCCTGATGTACGGGCTGCCCAGCACGATTTGGAAGCCGCCTTTTATGCTGAAAGAGGCGCCGTGGCCGAATTTTGGCCTAACATAGGCATCAGCTGCAACGCTGGAATCCATTTCGACCCAACCGATTTTGTCTGGTTGGTGGCAGGTTCGCTGTTCCAGCCTTTGTTCCAGAGAGGACAACTTTATGCCAACCTTAAAATTGCCGAATCGCAGCAGGAACAAGCCCGAATAGAGTTTGAAAAGACCTTGTTGGTAGCCGCCACCGACATCAGCAATGCCCTGAGCGGCCTTAACACGGCCAAGAACGCTTCTACGCTCTATGCCGAGCAGGAAAAGCATTATCAGGATGCCTATTTCGCCACCAACGAACTGATGAAACGCGGCAGCGGTTCCTATTTGGAAGTGCTTTTCGCGCAACAGGCACTGCTCGAATCGAGCCTCGCCAAAGTAGCCAACGACTACGAGGCAATTTGTGCCACGATTTCGCTGTATCTGGCCATGGGCGGCGGAGATTGATTAAGATATACACATTTTACAATAAAAGAGAATTGCTACGGCAGTTCTCTTTTTTTATTGGTGTCACCGAAAGATGGGCGAAAAACAAAAAACAAGGCCGAAACCTCAGCCTTGCTTCGTGTGTAGCGGGGGGAGGATTCGAACCTCCGACCTCCGGGTTATGAGCCCGACGAGCTGCCTCTGCTCTACCCCGCATCATGGGAAAAATCCATCGGAAAAACATTCTTTTCGTCTGAATTCGGCTGCAAAGATAAATATTTTGTTTCTTTGCAGCGCAAAAAAAGTCGAAAAATTTTCATTATGGAACACAAAGCAGGATATGTCAACATCATAGGACGGCCCAACGTGGGCAAGTCGACCCTTATGAATCAGTTAGTTGGAGAGAAAATCTCCATCATCACATCGAAAGCGCAGACCACACGCCACCGCATTTTGGGTATCGTCAACGGCGACGATTTTCAGATTGTTTTCTCCGATACGCCCGGAATCATCAAGGATCCGGCCTACAAAATGCACGAGGTGATGAACCAGTTCGTCAACGTGGCCATGATTGACGCCGACCTGATTCTTTTCGTGGTCGACATCACCGACAAGAAGATTGAGGAAAAGACCGTTGAGAAACTGAAAAAAACCGAAATTCCCGTTTTTGTCCTCATCAATAAGATTGACCTTTCAAATCAGGAAGAACTGGCCAAAGCCGTAGCTTTTTGGGAGCAGGAGCTGCCCGCCGCCACGGTCTTCCCCATCTCGGCACAGCACAACGCCAATGTGAGAAACGTGTTCGAGCAGATTCTGACCAAACTGCCCGTGTGCCCGCCTTATTTCCCGAAAGACGAACTCACCGACCGCTCGATGCGTTTCTTCATCACAGAAATCATCCGTGAAAAGATTTTGCTCAACTACCAGCAGGAAGTGCCTTACAGCGTGCAGGTTGACGTGGATTCGTACGAGGAAAGCGAAAAGCGCATCGTCATCCGTGCCAGCATCTACGTAGCCCGCGAATCGCAAAAAGCCATCATCATAGGCAAAGGCGGCAGCGCCATCAAGAAATTAGGTTCCATGGCAAGAGCCGACATTGAGGAATTTACAGGCAAAAAGATTTTCCTCGAACTGATGGTGAAAGTCGACAAGGACTGGCGCGACAACGAAGCGGAACTGAAACGGTTCGGGTATGAAGCATGATGAAACTAATTTGATGCAGGAATAATTGAACAAGAAATAAATTAAATCCATACATCTCAAGAAGTTGTTGATACAGCTGATGATGGGAAAATAAGAATCAAAAAAACATTATATCAATCACGAGATAGAGATTAACAAGAGTAATAACAAACAATTAGATATGGAATTAACAAGAGTAATACACCCAATTGGACAAGGCGGTTTCTATACCGAAACCTTTAAAGACAATGACGAGGAAGTTTTCAACGTCGTTTATGATTGCGGCAGCGAAACAGGAAAACCTTACGATATTAATTCGTATTTAGAAAAGTATTATCCTGATTCTACTAAACACCCTAAAAAGGAAATTGATGCCATATTTGTTTCCCATCTCCATAATGACCATATAAATGGATTGGATTGGTTATTAAAGAATACAAATGTAAAGCATTTATTCCTGCCGCAATTAACCGAAGAAATAATATTAGAATCATTGCTATATAATGCATATTTGAATAAAGGTTCTTGGAATAGCACAAATAATCTTATATTAGACTTATATGGATTTGGCAATGATGAAAATTTGAAAAACAAAGAAACTCGAATCATTAAAATTAAAATAGATTCGGAGAATAATGATAATAGTGAATCAGAAGTAACAGATTTTGATAGTTTAAAACAGGAAAGCTATAACTCGGGAACTGTATTCATGTATGGCCGTTGCCGTTGGTTATATATACCTATTAATTCTCAACCCAATATTCCCAAGAAAAACAATGTTTGTTTTTATGATTTTTTCAAACAGGAAGTTAATAACGGAACGGATTTTTCATTAACTGAAATAAAAGGCATTTTTGAGAGAAACAAACAAACATGCATTGATGCTTATACCAATTATTTTAGTGGACACAATTCATATTCCATGACTTTATTCTCGGGAACGGATGAGTATGAGCCTCATATATTCGACATGTGCAGAAAGCGTGATAAGTGCAGATGTTGCCATCATTGTAAAGATTTTGCATTTCACAATCATTTCCCTGCAAATTTCCTTTATACTGGAGATTTTGAGCCAAACAAAACAAATCTTCAGGTTTTGAAAGACACATTATTAAATAAGAAGACAGGATTCCCTTATTTATGGGACACTGTATCTGGAATACAAGTTCCACATCATGGCTCTCGAAACAATTTTAATTGCGAGTTATATGATTATCCCTGTGTGGGTTACATTTCTGCGGGTTCGCGTAATAGGCATAAGCACCCAAATGTTGACACACTTATAAACATCCAAAAAGAAGGATGTTGGCCTATCGTTGTTTCTGAGGACCCTAGCTCTATGCAAATTGAGGTCTATCGTTTTTGATGAAATAAGTAAGTGTTCAAAATCAAACTGCAATATGAATTGGTTATCAATCGAAACCTGCTTCTTCGTGCATTGACCGACAAGATTGACGACAGGGAAATTTTCATGAAAGGCATTGATTATTCCTATTATTACGAGGAGAATTGAAACGAGCCATCCGATGCTCCTTTCACCTAAAATTATTATTTTTGCAGCGAATTTTAAACACACACGAAAATGTCAAATATTGTAGCAATTGTGGGGAGACCCAATGTAGGGAAATCAACGCTTTTCAACCGTCTGCTGAAGCAGCGCATGGCCATCGTGGAAGAGAC
>JAGHSL010000455.1 GCA_018065885.1 Candidatus Limimorpha equi | reverse complement strand
AACCGAGAACCTATTACCAATTACCGATTAAAACGCAAGGCTTCTCCCCTACTTTCTTCGTTGAAAACGCCGTTTTCGTAGACGAGATTGCCGTTGACAAAAGTATGCGTCACTTTGCCCGGCAGGATTTCGCCATGATAAGGCGTCCAGCCGCACTTGTAAAGCACCGTGTCGTCGCTCACCAACTGGTTGGCTTCCAAATCGAGCAGCACCAGGTCGGCGTAATAGCCTTCGCGGATAAAGCCACGGCGGTCAATCTGGTAAAGGATGGCGGGATTGTGGCACATTTTCTCGACAATCTGCTCTAAGGTCATCCAGCCCATGCTGCGCAGACGCAACATCAGCGAAAGCGAATGCTGGATGGACGGGAAACCCGAAGGACTGGTGAAATAATCATCTGTGAATTTTTCCTCTTTGGCGTGAGGCGCATGGTCGGTGCCGATAGTGTCGATGGTGCCATCGCAAAGCGCATCAAGCAAGGCCGCACGGTCGGCTTCGGTCTTCACGGCAGGATTGCATTTCATGCGGAAGCCTTTTTCCTGATAGTAATCGCTGTGCAGACATAGGTAATGAGGACATGTCTCAGCCGTGATTTTCTTTTCGGCCAGCGGAATTTCATTGGTGAAAAGCGCCAGTTCATCAATGGTTGAAATGTGCATGATGTGCAAACGCGCACCCGTCTTTTCCGCCATTTCCACAGCCCGCAGCGACGATTTGAAACAAGCCTCAGCCGTGCGGATGAGCGGATGAATGGTGACTTCCGACTTGGCACCGCTTTCCTCAATCATCATTTTGTAAAGCTGCATGTTCTTGCGGATGATAGCTTCGTCCTCGCAATGAGCCGCAATCAGGCATGGCGACTCTTTGAAAATACGTTCCAAAGCTTCATCATCGTCGACAAGCATGTTGCCCGTGCTGGAGCCCATAAACACCTTGATGCCGCAAACTTGGCTTGGGTCGGTTTTCCTCACCTCGTCAATATTGGTATTGTTTGCACCAAGATAGAAAGAGAAGTTGGCCAAGGATTTTTCGGCAGCAAGGTCAAACTTTTGCTGCAAAAGTTCCTGTGTCAAAGTCTGTGGATTTGTATTGGGCATATCCATGAAGGAAGTCACGCCGCCGGCAACGGCTGCACGGCTTTCGGTGAAGATGTCGCCTTTTTGCGTCAAGCCCGGCTCGCGGAAATGCACATGTTCATCGATGATGCCAGGCAACAAATATTTTCCTTGAGCATCAATGGCAACCGCACCGACAACCTTGAGCAATTGCTCGATAATCGGATCCGACATTTCCTCCTCGCGGATGATTTTGGCAATCTTTCCGTCGGAAACAAAAACACTTGCCACGAAGGATTCACCCTCGTTGACAAGCGTTGCGTTTTTTATGATGTAGTCCATAGGGGGTGACTTTTTGGACGGTTAGACAATTAGACCTTTTGACTATTTGACATTTGGACTTTTAGACCTTTTGACTTTTAGACTTTGGGACGATCGGATTGTTTGACAATTTGACTTTTGGATTAATTTGTGTTTCGTCAATTTAACAAATAAATAATTAAACTTCAAACAATTAAACACTTAAACAATCATTTCGTCCTCGGCTTAATCTGTCCAGTCAGGCCACGCCAGCGCAGATTGATGACACCGAAAATGGCTTCGCGGAAAATGCCCTTACTCATCTTCGAAGTGCCTTCGCGGCGGTCGGTGAAGATAATCGACACTTCCTCAATCTTGAAACCAAGTTTCCACGCCGTGTATTTCATCTCAATCTGGAAAGCATAGCCCCAGAATTTCACTCTGTCGAAATCGATGGTTTCGAGGACCTTGCGAGTGTAGCAGACAAAACCGGCAGTGGTGTCGCGCACTTTCATCCGGGTCACGAAACGCACGTATGCCGAAGCATAGTACGACATCAGCACGCGGCCCATTGGCCAATTCACCACATTGATACCCGTCTTGTAGCGCGAACCTACGGCAAGGTCGGCACCATTGGCGCAAGCATCATGCAAGCGAGCCAAGTCATCGGGATTGTGCGAGAAATCGGCATCCATCTCAAAGACATACTGATAGTCGCGTTCCAAAGCCCATTTGAAGCCTGTGATGTAAGCCGTGCCGAGGCCTAATTTTCCAGCACGCTGAATCATGAAAAGTTTTTCGGGGAACTCCTGAATCAAGCGTTTCACAATGTCGGCAGTACCGTCTGGACTGTTGTCGTCGATAATCAGGATATCGAAAGCCATAGGCAGGTTGAAGACGTAACGGATAATCTTCTCAATGTTTTCCTTTTCCTTGTAAGTCGGAATAATGACCAAGTTTTCTGTCATAGCGGTTATCTTTACTATCAAAACTGCAAAGGTCTGAAAAAATTGTTTACAAAGGACGTTTGGATGCGAAAAATATCTGATAAATTAGTGCTTCACTCAAATCGGATTTTCAACATTTTCCTTGAAATATATTATAGAAAACTATTGGTGTCCGCTAAAAGTTTAGCGGACAGCCAAACTATCATTTTTTCTGTTCCTTTCTCTTGAAAGAAAGGAACCAAAGTTCAAGGGCAAGATAATCGGCCCAACGCACAGCCGACCTAAAGACTTGACCTTCAGGAAATATGTCATAAACGCAATTTCGTGAAGGTCAAGCCTTTAGTCCGTCTCTTTGGCGGACGCTGCCCCGCATCTTGCCCGTGGCCAACGCGCCCTCCCCAGTCAAGCTTTCAACACTTCAGTATCTTTGCTTTTTGTTGAGATTGTGATCATTATGAAATTATTAAAAAGTAAGTCCCATGTTCAGCAAAAGATCATAATTCATTGAATTTAAATTTACTATGAGCTTCGCAACGATTTTTTAGCGGACAGCAATAATAGAAA
>JAGHSL010000092.1 GCA_018065885.1 Candidatus Limimorpha equi | reverse complement strand
AAGCGTCCAAATACCCCATAACCCTAAATTCAAAATGTAAACTGAATTTGAACAAGTACTTATGATTCCATTGCTCTGGGAGGGTTTCAATTATTCTATCGGAAAAACATTGCCGTCGCCGTTGATGCGCTTCTCAATGTACGGATTGCCTTTGTAATACACGTTGCCGATGCTGTTGATTTCCGTTGTTAATCGGGTTCTTGCCCAAACAAAGGCATCGTTGGTGCTATTCGATTGAACTATGACAAGGTTAGAGTTCAGATTTCTGGCATCAAGCTTCCCGTAACTGTTTAAAACATGTTCGGCGTAACCGGCCTCTCCTTTTAGCATTACGGTTGCGGTACTGTTGGCGAAACTGCTTTTCAGGATGTTGCAATTGAATGTCAAATCTATATCGCCGCTGCCTTCGACGATATTGAGTCCGAAGGTCATGTTCTTTACTGTCAGGGAGTCGTTTCCCTCAATGTTTTCAATTGTTTCGAAAACGGCAAGCCCTTGCAACGAATCTCTTGCCGTCAGTTTGCCGTTGGAAGCATATTCTATTTGGCCGATGCTGTCGTAGAAAACTGTCATGTTGCATTCGTAGTCATAGCTTCGCAACCAGTTGAAATTGTTCTCGTTCTTGATGAAAAGAGTATTGTCTTCAATGGTGGTCGTAATCTTGTCAATCAGGTTTTCGGGACAGGTGAGTTCGATGTGAGGATGGTCGCTGTGGATTAACTCGACATTGACGTTGTTAAACATGCAAATCGAATTGAAACACGAATCCAGATTACGGGTTTCGGTAACAGGTTTGCCGTTCGAAAAGATGCTGCCGGTCTTGCTGCACGAAAACATCATCAGGCTAACGAGGAAAAATAGGAGAGCGATGGCTTTTCTTTTCATGTCTCGGGAGGTAATAATTGTGATTGAAATGATAGCCGATGCCAAAACTGATGAAATCGGCCTTGATGTCGTAAGTGGTGAAGGCGAGTGTGGCGAACAGGTTGTCGTAGAAATAGTAACGGACGGCGAGCTTCTCGTAGAATCGGAGGAAAAGGCCGCTTTCGTTGGGAATGTTTTTGTCAATGAAATGGAAATCGTCGATGCGCCGGCCTGCGTTGAACATGAAGCTGACGCGGTCGAGCATCATTTCGTATGAGACTAAGAATCCGAGTTTCATGAAATGGTATTCCTTGTCCCAGTCGGGATGAAGCACTTTGCCGGAATTGTCTTTGACGAATTCGAGGCCAACACCCAGCCGGTCTCTTTCGCTGAGCTGGAACATGAAATTGGCGGCCAAATCGTGGACATAATAGAAACTGTGCATACCGTATTGCTGTGTCATGTCCTTGTAGCCAAGCGTGTATTGAATGTCGGTGACGAAATGCCTTTTCCCGTCAAATTCAAAGAGGTACACTTTTGGACGCAACTTTTTGTCGATGAGTTCCTGTGGCTTTTTCAGGTACCAGGAGAATCCTGTCGCAAGGCTGAAAATGTTGATGCCCATGTTTGGCGTCATGGTGGAACCGTTCGAAAAATGCGTCAGTCCGAAAGATGTCACCCAGTGCAAACGGTCGGTGACGCGCTGCCAGTATTCAAAGGAAAGGTTGATGGCTGCATTGACATGCGATCCGATGGCGTAGTTGTGGTAGTTTTCCTTCGGGTCGAATTTGTTGGTGAGATACGACAGGCCGACACCTAATTTAAAGCCCAGCTTGTGGTCTTCGTCAGGAATGATGGGAAAATTGATGAAAGGGTAGAGGGCGAAAACCTGCCCCAACTCCTTCATGACGGGCTTGTTGCCGAAATTCGAATAATAGAATGTGAAGCCGATGGAAGGGTAGTTGTGAACCACTTCCCAGCGGTGTTGCCCGTAAGTGTTTCGGCGAAGAGAGAATTCGAATGAAGGAATATGGGCGTTGTAACGGCCTAAGGCTGAATGATATTCGTCGTTTTGAAAGTAAGTGTATCCGAAATGCGCCCTTGCTTCGATTTCGTAATTCTTGCCGTTTGTCTGGGCGGAAGATGGCTTGACGCATAAAACCGATGCAAGGAAAAACACTGCGGTAAGGCTGATATGTCGGAGCATTGCTTTCATTGGGCGGCAAAGATACAAAAATAGGTCGAATTGATTTTGATGTTGGTTCGGTTTAGTCCAAAAATCACTACTTTTGTGGCTCAAAATTGAAAGTTATGGACAAAAGACTACAAGCTTTTGAGCGGTTGCTCAATATTGTTGACGAAGTGAGGGCGAAGTGCCCTTGGGATAGCATCCAGACCATCGAGAGCATACGCCATCTGACTATTGAGGAGACTTACGAACTGAGCGAGGCCATTCTTGCCAGCGACCTCAAGGAGGTGAAAAAGGAATTGGGCGACTTGATGCTTCACATTGCCTTATACTCGAAAATAGCGGATGAAAAAGGAGCATTCGACATTGCTGATGTTTTGGATGGAATTTCAGAGAAAATGATTGTCCGCCATCCGCATATTTTTGGCAATGAGCGTGTTGAAAATGCTGAACAAGTGTCGCAGAATTGGGAGAAAATCAAATTGGAGAAAGAGCACAACCGTAGTGTCTTGGGTGGCGTGCCCGAGGGCTTGCCGGCCTTGCTGAAGGCTTACCGTATGCAACAGAAAGCCGCAGGCGTTGGCTTTGAATGGAGCGATGCGACTGATGCCTGGCAAAAGGTGGAAGAAGAAAAACTTGAGTTTTTCGAAGAACTGAAAACAAAAAACGAGGTTCTGAACCCGAAGGGTGAAGAACCGAAAACTGATGACCGAAAACTGACGACTGAAAACATAGAAAACGAATTCGGTGACTTGCTTTTCGCCTTGATAAATTTTGGCCGGATGCATGGCTTGAATGCGGAGGATGCTTTGGATAAGACTAACCGGAAATTTCGCCAACGGATTAATCATGTTGAACAGAAAGCCCGTGAAAATGGAGTTGGAATCCAGAATCTTACGAAGGATGAAATGAAAGCTTTCTGGAACGAGGCGAAGGAAGTTGTTGGTGTTTAATTGTTTGATGTTTATTTGTTTAATTGTTGTCGGTTGTTGAGTTTGTCGAAGCACCGAACAAAATGATTGTTGTTTTGTTATGTTCCCGTAACCAAAAACCAACAATTATGAAAACGACATTTAACGCGCTGATAAACAGCAAACAGCCAGTACTTATTGATTTCTCGGCACAATGGTGCGGCCCTTGCCAGATGCAATCGAAGATTTTGGAGGGCTTGGTGAAGAACTTCAAGGGGAGAATCAAGATTGTGAAAATCGATGTGGATGAAAACCAGGAGATTGCACTGAAACAGAAGGTTTATTCCATTCCGACCTTGGTGCTTTTCCGCAACGGAAATGTGATTTGGCGCAAGACGGGACTCTCGCAGCGCGACGAGTTGCTTGAACTGCTCAATAAATGATTTGTCTCACAAAACTTTCAAAATCACAGCAAAACTTTGTCCAAGGTAAGGAAGCGGCCAACTGGCACGCTTCCAACGACGGCCCGGTTGGGCGCCGTTTCAACCCGTGAAAAATAGGTTTTGAAAATGTTTTGAAGGTTTTGTGACCTTTTTACTTCTGGAGTGTAGCGCGGGTGAATGGTTTCTCGCGGTCGAAAAGATAGCGGTAGGTGGCGTGTGTCTTGACGATTTCGGCGCCAACGCTCTTGGCGAGTTTGATCATCGGCGGGTTGAAGTCGCCAATCCAGTTGAATTGCAGGTCGTTGTAGGGGAAATCTCCCTTTAAGGCTTGTTGCTCAAACGAATAGACCAATGCGGCTTCCAAGCCTTTCACTCTGTGCTTAGGCACCACGCCAAAAGCTAAAGCTGTGACACGGTTGCAACAATGGGCCACTTTTACTCTCCAAAGTATGCGCAATTTATTGATTATATGGTCTTTGCCATTCAGTCCTTTGTATGCCTGATTGATGTCGGGCATGTTGAGGAAAAAGGCGACTGGTTCACCATTGAAATAAGCGAAGTGCATGAGGCGCGGGTCGAGGATGGGTT
>JAGHSL010000085.1 GCA_018065885.1 Candidatus Limimorpha equi | reverse complement strand
TTGCTGCCATCGAGTAGCAGCAAGACGATGGCCAAGCAGACCGTAACCGTCTACATCAATGAAGAATACAGTTATTTCGTTGAGGAAACGCCTGCCGACGAAACCACTTTATCCGAACTCATCAATGCAAGGTTGGGAGCCGACACGGAAGGCACCGTCGTGCTACGCTCGGACAAGACCGTTCCCGTGCAATACGTCGTCAACGTGATTGATGCCGTGAACGAAATCAACAACGCCACCGGCACAAACCACAAGGTGATTTTGGCCACTTCGCAGAAGAAATAACAAGTGGAAAGTTTCAAAGTGTGAAAGTGGAAAGTGTTGAAGTTAGGAGTTAGGAGAAAAAAAGAAGAATTTAGGACACGCGTCTGCCCTGAAAGGGCAGCTTAATAAAAACGAAGGGCAAAGCGAGCTTGCAAGCGACACCCTTCGCAAAACGAAAAAGAAATAAAAACAACGCCCTGAAAGGGCAGCCTAAAACAGCAAATGACAAGCCTAACATGAAATCAAACAAAGATAAACACATAGCAATCGTTGGCACAATAGTAGTACACGCATTAGTGGTGCTCCTGCTATTACTCATGGCGTTCCGCACACCGCTTCCGCTTCCCGGCGAGGAAGGCGTGGAAGTCGATTTGGGCATGTATAACCAAGGTATGGGCGACATTCAGCCGCAGCAATCGGCTATCCCTGAGGAAGTCAAGGCACAAACGCAACCTCAAAAGACCAAGGAAGAGATTGTGACGCAAGACACCGAAGAAGCCCCTGCCATAGAAAAGAAAAAAGACAACAAGAAGAAAACAGAGGAAACCAAACCTGTAGAGAAACCGCAGCCGAAAGTCAACCAGAGAGCATTATTCAAAGGCTCCGACAAAGCTCAGGACGGCGGTTCGGATGGCATAACCGGCCAACCCGGCGACCAAGGCAAACCCAACGGACTGGCCGGCATCAAGCAGTATGACGGCAATGGTGGCAGCGGCAACGGAACAGGCTACAGTTTAGGTGGCCGTGGTGCCAAGAAACTGGAACGTCCCAACGAAGATTTCAATGAGGAAGGTCACATTGTAGTCGACATCTGGGTCAACCGCGAAGGCAAAGTGGTACGTGCCGAAATCGCCGCCAAAGGCACCGACATCGTCAACAGCCAAATGCGCAGCAAAGCCAAAAACGCCGCCCTGCAATCGAAATTCGCCGCCGACCCCAACGCTCCTGACGAGCAGAAAGGAACCATCACTTATACTTTCGTCATAAATCAGTAACGCGGTTTGGCAATTAATGGATTTCATTTTCACATACAAATTCATCTTTTTTATGTATGTTTGCAGCCAGAAAGGAAATGAATCATGGAGAATACTAAAACTAAGAAAATAAACTGGCTTTTCCCTGACCCTGACACAGAAACTTCAGAAGAGGACATCCTGAAAAAAATCAGAAAAGATGAAAAGTCGGGCGATATGAGTCTTGAAGATTTTATTAGCAGGTTTGCAACATGGAAAGCCGAAAACATTTGATGCCAAAGGAGCCAGCCAAACTTAAACTAACCGTTACAGAGAATTTTCTAAACGAGTTGGAAACCGTAGTAATGTTTGGCTCTACCGTATTCGGAGATAAAGTTTCCGAAAGATTTTATAAAGGCATCATGTCGCGTATTGAATCAATTCAATCCTTTCCAAACGCGAATCCTAAAAGCCGATTTATTCCAAGTTCGGAAAGGAAAATTTATAGGAATGTAATTTATGGGAATTATTACATCATTTATTCCGTAACAAAAACTACAATCAGAATCATTTCCCTTATTCATCAGGCCACTTGTCCAAAGACCATTGGCAAAATCAAATGATTTAACCACAGAATAGCATAATTTGTTATTAGCATCTAAAATTCCAATTGTCTAATTGTCCACAAGTCAAATCTTTAAATCTTGAATTTTAAATCCCACGCACATGAACTACACAGAAACACTTGACTGGATGTTCAACAAACTTCCAATGTATCAACGAATTGGAGGTGCTGCTTACAAAGCCGATCTAAACAACACCATACAGTTACTCGACCTATTAGACAACCCGCACCGGAAATTCAAGTCGGTCCACGTCGCCGGCACCAACGGCAAAGGCTCGACCTCGCACATGCTGGCTTCCGTATTTCAGGAAGCAGGCTACAAGACAGGCCTTTACACTTCACCACATTTGCGCGATTTCCGCGAACGCATCCGCATCAACGGTGAGATGATTCCAGAAGACAAAGTCGTCAGTTTCATTGAGACACACAAGTACGAGTTTGAGAAAATGGAACTCTCGTTCTTCGAAATGACCGTCGGCATGGCCTTCGATTATTTCGCCAAAGAACAAGTCGACATCGCCATCGTGGAAGTGGGCATGGGCGGACGCTTAGACTCCACCAACCTCATCACGCCCGAAGTGAGTGTCATCACCAACATTGGCCTCGACCATGTGAAGTTTTTGGGCGACACCATGGAAAAGATTGCCGGTGAAAAGGCAGGCATCATCAAGCCCAACATTCCTGTGGTGATTGGCGAAACGCAGCCCGAAACACACCAAGTGTTTGAAGACAAAGCCCGCGAGTGCAACAGCCCGATTTGTTTCGCCGATCAAATTTTCGACTGTGACAAGATTCACATTGAATCGAACACTGTCCAGAAATTCGACCTTTGGAAAAACAGCGAGCTTTATCTTGAAGCCATCGAGATACCGCTTATGGGCAACTACCAGCAGAAAAATCTCACCACCGTCATCTGCGCCTTGGATCTGCTGCGCAAGAAATTCAGCATTTCCGACGGCGACATCCGCGAAGGCATTGCCAAGGTGATTCACAACACCCACCTCATGGGCCGCTGGCAGATTCTCGGCAACGACCCGCTCACCATCGCCGACACGGGGCACAACGTGGCGGGCATCACGGAAGTCGTGCGCCAATTGGCTGAAATGCATTACGAAAAGCTGCATTTCGTCATCGGCATGGTCAACGACAAGGACATCGACCACGTTTTGCAGCTCCTGCCTCGCAACTGCGAATACTATTTCTGCAAGGCCGACATTCCAAGAGGTCTGGATGCCAACATTTTGGCCGAGAAAGCCTTCTCCTACGGCTTGCGGGGACAGGTCTACGAATCGGTGAGCCACGCCTACCGTTCGGCAGTCAATGCCGCCCATTTCGACGACGTGGTTTTCATCGGCGGCAGCAATTTCACCGTTGCAGAAGTGGTATAAAAGAGGCTGATGCTTATATCATTTAATCCCTGTCAGGGGTTTCCTTTCTCCTACGACATCCAGTCGACCCCTGACAAGGATAAGACGCGGGGAAAAACCTACAATTAGGATAAGTAGGTGAGCAAAAAATTTAGTTTACAACTCAGCAACATGATTTGCTGCCCATTGACACTTTTTTTAGGGAGTGACGGTGTCGAAATGAGAAAACTCATTTTGCAGCATAATTTTGATTTGAAAAATTGCGTTTTCATTTAAAACCCGTATTTTTGTGCCAACAAATTCAAAATCATCATGGAAAATTTATTAGACAAATTCTTGAGATATGTCTCCGTTGAGACGACCTCCGACGAAAACTCCGAAACACAGCCCAGTACCATGCGCCAGTTCGACTTGCTCCGCATGTTGCGCGACGAATTGCAAGCCTTGGGCATCCAAGCTGACCTTGACGAATATGGCTATGTGATGGCTACCATTCCATCGAACTCCGAAAAGGAAATTCCGGCCATCGGTTTCATTGCCCATGTCGACACGTCACCTGACGCTTCGGGAGCCAACATTAAACCGCAGATTGTGAAGAATTACGATGGTGGCGACATCGTCCTGAATGCCGAAAAGAACATCGTTCTCCGCGTTGCCGAATTTCCTGAAATGCAGCAATATAAAGGCCAGACGATGATTACCACCGACGGCACGACTTTGCTCGGTGCCGACGATAAGGCCGGCGTGGCCGAAATCATGTTTGCCGCACAATACATGATGGAACATCCTGAATTCAAGCATGGCGAAATCAAGATTGGTTTTACACCTGACGAGGAAATCGGACGCGGTGTGGCCAAGTTCGATGTCCAGAAATTCGGCGCCAAATATGCCTACACGATGGACGGTGGCGAAATCGGCGAACTAGAATACGAGAACTTCAATGCCGCAGCCGCCAAGATTCATGTCCAAGGCAGCAACATCCACCCAGGCTATGGCAAGGACAAGATGGTCAACTCGATGCTGATTGCCATGGAACTCAACGCCATGTTGCCCGTCGAGCAACGTCCGCGTTACACGCAAGGCTATGAAGGTTTCTTCCACCTGACCGAAATCAACGGAACGGTTGAAGAAACCACGATGTCGTACATCATCCGCGACCACGACAGGACAAAATTCGAGGATAAGAAAGCCCTCATCACTTCAATCGCTGAATTTCTGAATAAGAAATACGGCGATGTCGTGAAACTCGAACTGAAGCATCAGTATTACAATATGCGTCAGGAAGTTGAGCCACATTTCTTCATCGTTGAGCGTGCCATCAAGGCCATCGAAATGGCTGGCATTAAGCCGAAAGTTCAGCCGATTCGTGGCGGCACCGATGGTGCCAACCTTTCGTTCATGGGTTTGCCTTGCCCGAACATTTTTGCCGGCGGTCACAATTTCCACGGTAAGTTGGAATATGTGCCATTGGAAAGCATGGAAAAGGCTTCGGAAGTGATTCTGAACATCATCAGGCTGTTTGCTGAATAAGCTGTTTTTCAGAATATTGATAATGAGAGGTTTGCATTGCAGACCTCTCATTATTTATTTGAGTCCGTTTTCCGCTTTCATCTCGTCCAAACCCTTTGGGCAATACAGAAGATTTTCGCATTTGAAAACGAAAAAGTTCTTTGCGGTTTTTCCGCAGCGTTCAATAGGAATGACGCCAAGCAGTTCGGTTTTTTCGAAATTTTCCCATCGGTAGATTTCTGCAGGGTCTTTATAATAGCGTGAATCAGAAAGGAACCAGAAACTTTCGCCAACTTCAAAACCACCGCGTATGTCGTTTATCCATAGGTATTTATGAATGCCTTCGGGCGTACCCATGCCGAATACTTCCATACCTAAAGGACGCGCTACATAATAGTCTAAATTGGCAGCTGGGAACCATTCGCTTGCCACAATCTGGTCGTCTTCAGCCATGATGCCTTCGGCGATTTTTTCTTGTCGGAAAGCCGCGAATTTCTCGCCTAATTGCCGCCAGCCGTACATGTCGATAGTGAAATCATCCCTTCCAATCTTGAGTTCTTCCGTGTGCTTGTCCAAAGGAATGAAACCAGTTTTTATTTCCAAGGAACCGATTATGGCAACGCAAGCCACAACGATAACGGCTGCTTTTATGGATTTCGGGAAGCCGTTTTTTTCTATGTTTTCATCTCGCAAGTAACACGAAATGAGTAAAATGAGCAAGACGTAGGCGGGTGCGCTCCAATGCGGCAAAGTGGCTCTTGTCAGGGCGAAAAACCAAAACAGAAATATCATTGGCAGTGTGGTGAGCAAAAGCAAGCGTTTTGTGGGTTTGTCAATGTTTATCTTTTTCTTAATCAGTGCAATGATTGCAATGATGGTCAGGACAAAATTCACGGGATTGTTGTAGAAAAATTCGCCGGCAAGTTCAGTACCTATATAATTAAAGGTGGGTTTCGCAAAAAGGCTGACCCTATCGCTGTGGAAACTGAAACTGATGAAATCGTTTTGGTAGTTCCAGTATAATATTGGGAAACAGCATATTGCGGTAATGAAAATCGAAAGATACAAAATGGGATTTTTCAGTTGTTTTCTGTCAAAAAGCAGAATGTAAAGTCCGGCACCGACCCAAAGGAATGCGCCTGTGTATTTCGATAAAATGCAAAGTCCGCAAAATAGTCCTGCTAACATAAGATGCAGGTTTTTAGGCTTTTCGGCGGTAAAATATTTGGTAAACATCCAGAAACCCAAGAGCCAGAAAAGGCTCATCGGCGTGTCAGGCATGATGAAAACGCCCGTGATGACAAAGGCATAAATGGAGGCAGTGTACAAGAAAGCGGCATATAGTCCGGCTTGTGCATCTTTTATTTCTTTCGCGATGCGGAAAATGATGTAGGTGTTGGCCGTCATGAAAATCACGGAGGAAAGGCGGATGAAAAACTCGCTGTCGAACAGCAGGTTAAGGCTGAACAGTTGTATCATCCAGCCCACCATGCCCGGATGGTCGAAATGGCTCCAGTCAGGAAATTTGGCGTAGGTCCAATAATAGACTTCGTCGTTGCCGAATTCAAGCCAAGCTGCCAGAAAGCCTCGTAGCAAGGCACTGATAATGAGCAGCCAAAAAAGTGTCCTGTTGATGTGTTGTTCGTCGTATTGTTTCATGATGAGATTTTTGCCTATCTGTTTGATGAATCAGTGTTTTGTCGGGTTGCTGTCGTTTTTCTTAGCTTTCATTTTTCTGATGGCGTATCTGATGATAATAATCAGAACGACAGCGTAAACCAGATAATAAAGTGTGGTCAGTACCACGTTGACTGAATCGAGGCGCGTGTCGATGATGATTGAAGAAAAATGTCGCGTGACGGGATTCAGATAGATGTGCTGATAGTCGTTGAGGTCGATGCGTGTCCTGACATAGGTGTCTTCGGGTTGGATGACATAAAAAGCCGTCTTGACGTTTTCCTGCGTTTTGAGCGTCTTTCCGTCTTGGCCGATGAAATCCACCGCCTTGACCAAATCAGCCGATGTTTCAACAAATAATGTGTCGCCCGACAGTTTCGCCATTTTCAGATAAGCCGCCGACCGCAAATCTTTCGACATGATTTCGAAAGGCAAATGATAATAATATTCGTTGTCGCATTTCAGGACGTAGGATTGGCCTTTTTCAAGTGCATCACAAACGGTTTCCTCTTTCATGTCGGGCACGTTGATAACCGTAATGTTTCGCGCAACTTCATGCGGATTCAACACGTTGTGCGTGTCGTCGCTGCCGATGCCGTAAACGCGGTGACCGTTTGACAAGGCAACGTCCCAATGTTCGATGGCAATTCCGTAAGGATTCAGGATTTCGAGCAACCGGTAATTGCTCAGATAAGCCATTTCCTTCGGCTTGTAAGCATCGGTGAACGAAGCATGGGCGGGGATGACGAACCGCGAATGTTCGCCCAACTTGTTGATTACATGCTGTTTTATATTAAGGTTCTGCACAAAAGGATAATCGATTTTCCAGACTTTTTCTGCTCCGATGCAAAGCTGGTGGGTTTTGCGAAATAATCCGTAACCATGTTCGTAGGCTGGTATAAAATCCTCTTTTTCAACATTATGCCGGTTGATGCTCATGTAATCGGAGATGCCGTAATGGTCGTAGCCCATAAACTGATAGATGCTGTCGATGACAGGCTCTTTGCTTTGCCGTCCGTCGGTCAAGCCGAAAAATCTCCGCGAATGGCAGTGAAAATTGTATTTCTTCCATTGGTCTGGATTGATGTTCTGATAAGGATTGTAGAGATATTCGCCGGAAAAAGGGCGAGGTTCGTTGAAAATATAAATCGGAGTGGAGAGGTAAATGCCCAAAAACAGCATCATTAAAGCGATGCCAATGTAGGCCATCATTCGGCCAAAACGAGACCAAAAGCTTTTTTTACGATTCTTTTTTTGCATAAAATCCATTATTCTTCTGCAAAAGTAGTAGAATTTCTGTAAACTCATAACTGAAAGTGGAATTTTAAGCCACAAGCTTTGCTATAAAAACAACTAATACCTGCGCACTATCGGATTTTACAGCATTTGTTTACCTGCGCACTATCGGAAAAAATTATTGTTTAAACCGTGCGCACTATCGGAAAAATATATATTTTTGCACCTGCGTACTATCTGAAATATAATTGTAAAATAATGATATTCAAAAGAAAAGCATATCAAAAGTTCTTGGAATGGAAAAGAACTGGCGGACAGAAGGCTTTGCTCATCGAAGGAGCGAGGCGAATTGGCAAGTCAACCATCGTTGAAGAATTCGCTAAAAACGAGTACAAAACATACATTCTCATCGATTTCGCTGAAGCTCGCGATGCCGTAAAAGAGGCCTTTGAACATAATCTCAACGATCTTGACACTTTTTTCATGCTCATTTCCAGTGAGTTCAAGGTGAAGTTGTACGAAAGGGAGTCGCTTATCATTTTTGATGAAGTCCAGAAATATCCGCGTGCGCGTGAGGCGGTGAAATATTTGGTTAAGGATGGCCGCTACGATTATATTGAAACCGGTTCGTTGATTTCCATCCATGAGAATGTCGCCGGCATCGTGATTCCTTCGGAAGAACGTTGCATAAGGATGTATCCGCTTGATTTTGAGGAATTCTGTTGGGCTTTCGGTGAAGAACAGCTCGTTGATTACATTAAATTGTGCTTTGAGAAGAAGCGTCCTTTGACCGCCGATTTGCATCGAAAGGCCATGTTGCTTTTCCGCCAATACATGCTTGTTGGTGGAATGCCCAAGCCATTGTCAGTCTATTTGGACAACGGCAGGGATTTCACTGCGTGCGATGAAGAAAAGCGTGACATTTTGCGGCTTTATCGGGAGGACATTATGAAAATCGGGAACCAATACCGTTCGAAGGTGCTGGCTATCTATGATCAGATTCCGGGTTTGCTCTCAAAACATGAAAAAAGGGTGGTTTTCAATAAGATAGTGCAAGGTTCCGACATAATGCAATACGAAGATACTTTCTTCTGGATTGCCGATTCGATGATGGCTAACGTGTGTTTCAACTGTTCCGACCCTAATGTCGGGCTTTCCATCAACGA
>JAGHSL010000035.1 GCA_018065885.1 Candidatus Limimorpha equi | reverse complement strand
CAAGGCTGCTGACGGAGGCTTCGGCTCATTCATTCCTCGTAGTGTTGGCTATGGCATTGGTGCCGCCATCACAGTGGCAGCATTAACGGCTTTCATTATCTGGAAAGTGAAAGCCGCTCGGCGCAATAAGGAAATGGGGAAATGAGTTTTAGGAATCAGAAGACAAATTCTGCCATGATAGGGTAGTGGTCGGAGATATAGGGTTTACCGTAGTCGCCATTCAAGGTGCGGAAGTCCGTGATTTCTGCATTCTTGTAAAAGATATGGTCGATGAGGGGATTGCCATCGTATGGCTTGCCGAAATAATTGAACGAAGCTTCCCATTGCTCGGCGGCCAGCAAGGCGCGGCTGTCGCTCATCACGGCTTTCAACGGGTCGAAAATCGGTGAACTGACATCGCTGTTGAAGTCGCCTGAAAGGAAAACTGGCAAGGTTTCGTCTTCTACAATTTCGTTTATCCTTTTGATGATTAGCAGTATGGATTGTTCCCTTGCTACTTGTCCGACATGGTCGAGATGCGTGTTGAAGGCATAGAAAGCCTTTTCAGTCTTCACGTCTTTCAGCTTTGCCCAGGTGACGATGCGGTAACAAGCGGCATCCCAGCCCATGGTTGGAGTGTCGGGTGTTTCGGAAAGCCAGAAGTCGCCCGAATCGAGTAAGTCGTACAAGTCGTTGCGATAGAACAAGGCCATGAATTCGCCTGCTTCCTTGCCATCGTCGCGGCCCACGCCTACCCTACTGTATTGCGGAAAATTATCTCCGATATAATCCAATTGCAAAGGCAATGCTTCTTGAAGTCCAAAAACCGTGGGTTGCTCGTTTTCAAGCATCTTTTTGGTAGCCGATTGGCGAAACTCCCAAGAATTGTCGCCATCGTTGGCTGTGCCGTAACGGATGTTGTAAGAAATGTAACGGACGGTTGCTTCCTTTTCGCCACAAGCGGTCATGGCGGAAAGCAGAACGATGGAAATGATGAAAAGAATGTGCTTTTTCATAGTGAAAGGAATTAAGTTTCTGCAAAGATAGTCGTTTTTGGGATTCGTTGGCATGTTTTTTTCTCCCGCAGATGACGCTGATTTCCGCAGATTTCTGAATGCGCATCTTTCGGCTACGCCAGAAGCCGCGCATCGAATGAACAGTTGCAAAGTCCCCATCAATATATTTGAAGGTTTTGTAATAAAAAGTGCCAATATCGAGAAAAATTGCCCACTGAAAAGGAAAAGTATAAATACAAAATAATTCTTTGTGATTCAATTCATTGTGTGATGATTTTTTTTGGTAAATTATGTTTGGAAGAAGCGTAAATTTCCGAAAAGTTTTTTTTAAATGCCGTTGTAATAAAATATTCTTTACTTTTGCGCCCTGATTGTTCGGGGAGAAATCCGAACAGTTGAAGGCAATTTGTGCTTATATCTCGAAGTGCGAAATCTGGAAAATTTTGAGAAGAGATATGGGACATGAGTTACCAGCCTCATTGTATTCAATTCTTTTGATTGCATACAGGCTAGGTAGACGTGTACTATTTTTTTCTCAAAGGTTGTTCCAGAGCCTGTACTTCAGAAATGTACATTTTTAATTTCCTAGCCTTCATTGTGCATTGTAAACAGCCGAATCGGGGAAGCTATAGGCAACAAAAATTTTTAGTTCAAATTCCAAAATGAAAAAAGAAGAAAAAATTGTCCTCAAGGGACAGAAGTACGCAACTCCAAAGACGGAGAGCGTGGAAATCAAGAGCCAAGGCGTGCTGTGCGGCTCGGTAGCGAAACCTGTAGGCTCTGGAGCCTTCGGCATCGGAGTAACGCCAAGAGGCATCAACTAAGAGGTTTGGTCGTTTAACTCTTTAAAATCTAATCTAAAATGAAGAAAGTATCTTTTATGATTGCAGCACTAGCACTGGTGCTGGGAACTTCACAGTGCAGGAAAGAAGACAAACCCATGCTGAACGGCGAAAAACAGCATGTGGTTCTTAACGCATCATTCGGCAGTAGCAATTCGAAGATTGCCCAGAACGGCGCAGGCCTTAAGTGGACAGCTGGCGACAAGCTCACAGTGGGCGGTGTCGGGTCAGGCAAACTGTCGTGCATTGGCCCCGAAAACGGCACCTTCGAAGGCGACATCACGGCAAGCGAAGGCAACATCACCTTCACGTTCGGTGCGCAGAAATTCACAGAACAGACAGGCGAGCTGAACGATGCCATTTATCTTACCGCCGAAACAGCCTACCAAGTTGACGGAAACTACGACGTTACGATGGAAATGCCACAAGCCGTGCTGAAGCTCGACCTGAGCGCATTCGCCGGCAGTGGAAACGTGAGCATTTCAGATGGCACGAACACAGCAACTGTGACAGGTGTTACAGCCGAATCAAAGGCAGTGTATGTAGCCATGCCAGCCGATGGAACCGAGAAGACCTACATATTTAGAGGTAATGGCAAAGGCGTTAAAAAGACATGGCTGCTTGAAGCTAATACTTTCTATACAAGACAAGGTGCAACAGGACCAACTGGTGAATCATTATTGATAGAGCCTCCTATGCTATATGTCGACCTTGGCCTAGAAAGCGGCACACTTTGGGCCACCTGCAACGTGGGAGCAGTATTTCCCGAAGAAATTGGTGATTACTTCGCTTGGGGTGAAACGGAACCTTATTACAGCAACCTGAATCCGCTAACTTGGAAAGACGGCAAATCGGGTGGATATTGCTGGCAAAGTTACTGTGGGAAAGGAAGCTACTCGGAATGGGATCCTGTGCCATACAACGCTTCTACTAATGTGCTCGAATCTGATTACGATGCCGCTTTTGCCAATTGGGGTGACGACTGGCGTATGCCAACGAAAGGAGAGTGGAAGGAACTGTATGATGACTGCAAATGGGAATGGCTTGATGATTATAATGGCAAATCTGGTTACAAAGTCTTGAATAAAGCCGATGATTCCAAATTCATCTTTCTACCTATTACGGGTTACCTCGATGGTACTTCCCTTAACGATGCGAGTTCCATCGGCTACTATTGGTCGAGTTCTTTTTACACGGTCAATCCACGCAGCGCACACGGCATGAACTTCGGCAAGGACGTTGTCAGTCCACAGTTCACCTACTCTCGGTTTGACGGGTTCATAGTTCGCCCTGTTCGATAATTCTCAGGATTTAACTTTGCCTTGCTAAGAAGCGAGGCAGAGAACAAAATACGAAACAAACAATTCAATGGAAAGCTTCACCTCATTTGGAGTGGGGCTTTCTTTTTTTGTGGCTTCGTCATCGTACGACAATGGTAATGGTTGAGACATAACGCTACGTCTCTACAAGGGAAGGTCGCAAGACCACGGAATGGTGTCAGGAATCATTTTGCAATTTGTTGGCACGGAATTTTCATGGAATATGGAAGTCGTATCAAATAAATGCCTATTTTTGAAAGCTCAATGAAAATCATCTAAAATTCAAACTATATGAGAAAACATCTGCTACTATTTCTCAGTCTGCTATTTGGCTTCCAAATGGCAATTGCCAAGCCTGTCGATGTCGATCACGCGCAAAAGCTCGGACAGAAATTTGTCCATGCGAATTTTGCCAAGACACGGCAGAACAACGATTTAAAACTTGTTTACACAGGCGTTTCGTCGCGCGGCGAAGCCTGCTTCTATGTTTTCAATGTCGGTCAATCGGGCTTCGTCATCATTTCCGCTGACGACTGCTACCGCCCTGTTGTCGGCTATTCCGATGAGGGCGTTTTCGAGACGGAAAACATGTCGCCCGAGTTGAAGTATTATTTGGACAATATCGCCGAAGGCCGCAGCCAGGTCCGCAAGAACGTTCAAAGCCCTGAAGTTGCTGTAGAATGGCAGTTGTTAGCCGAGACGGGCAGACTGCTTTCGCTCAACAAAGGCAAAACCGCGACTTACCTTGTGCAGACCAAATGGAATCAGGATTCGCCTTACAATAAATTCTGTCCGCTTGCATCTGGTGGTTCCGGCGGTCGTGCCTACGCTGGTTGCGTGGCTACAGCCATGTCGCAGGTCATGAAATACTGGAACTATCCTGAACACGGCATGGGAAGTCATACCTACATTTATGGTCACGATACGCTTTCGGCCAATTTCGGTGAAGCTACATACGAATTCGACAAAATGAAGCTTTCTATTGGCCCCATGTCGCCCGACGAAGACGTCTTACCAATTGCTTGGTTCATGTATCATTGCGGCGTCGCCGTCGACATGATGTATTCCGCTTCGGGCAGTGGCGCTTACTCTGAAGATGTGCCTGATGTCATCCTGAAAAATTTCGGCTATACCAACAAGGCACGCCTTCGCAAACGTGACAGATATTCCTTGGAAGAATGGCAGAACATGCTGAAAGACAGTTTCGATCAAGGCTGGCCAGTTTACTATTCCGGTTCAAGTGATGACGGCGGTCACGCTTTCGTGTGTGATGGTTACAACGATGCCGATTTGTTTCACTACAACTGGGGCTGGAGCGGCAGTAGCGATGGCTGGTTCGTCATCGATGAGATTGATTTCAACAGAAATTCAGATGCCATTTTCAATTACGTTCCTGCATACGTTTTTGAAGGCACTGCGCAGGCCGTCAGCAATTTCAAAGCCGTTGCCAACGGCGATGACGGTTTTTCGGCCACGCTTTCATGGACCAATCCGAGTCTTACCATTGGTGGAAATTCCATAGAAAGCATTGAAAAAGTGGTTGTTATGAGAGACGGTGAAATCGTTAAAGTGATTGAAAACCCAACGCCGGGAGCCGCCATGACATACGTCGACCCTGCTGGTGTCCCGATGATGGTCAACTATACAATTTACGTTGTCAACCAGGGATTGAATGGCAAGAAGGCCTACGCCAACAACGTCAATCTCGGCCCGACTTGCCCTTGGACGATAACCACGACCGAAAACTGGAACGATGGATGTCTGTCGGTTTACAACAATGCCGGACTGCTTTTGGCAAAAATCAGTGCCGACCGTAGCGAAAGCACCGATTACGAAGTGGAAATGTCGCAGGGTCTGGTCAGATTCGTGTGGACTGCATCGACCGATTCTGTCAATCTGACATTCAGCATTAAAGATTCCGAAAACAGGACGGTCTTTGCTTTTGATGGTGTTTCTGCCGATATGCCGAATGGCACGTTCTTCATCGCTAACAATTCATGCGGTGCTTCTGCCGATATTTATGAAATGCCACAAGACCTAACCGCTGAGACGGTTGGCAACGACATCGTTTTGAATTGGACTGGCATCGATAATCCTGGCTATGGCTACAACATCTACCGCGATGATTATCTCTACAGCATGGTCGCCAACGGCACCACCTTCACCGACCGTAACGCAGGCCTTGAAAACCATTGCTATCACATCACCGCTTTCACGGCCAATGGCGAATCGGATGCCTCAAACGAAGCCTGCGCCAATGCCATAATCGAATATGCCGCACCGAAAGATTTCAGAGGCGAAGTCCTTGAAAACGGCAAAGTGAAACTCAGTTGGGTTGCGCCGGAAATCATTGATTTTTCGGGCTATATTATTTACAGAAAGTCATTTGGTTCTGATTACGAAAGAATTAAGTTGGTCGGAAAGACTGCAACATCTTACACCGACAATACTTTGTTGAAAGAAGGGGACTTTTATTATTATCAGATTAAGGCCTACTATCAGGAATCGGCTACCGAATCGGCTCCGGCTATGAATGTCAATGACCCGAAACTGAATTATGTTGTCATCAACAAGACGACTATTCCGACTCATTTGATGGGAACGGTGCAAGGCAACGAAATGCTCCTTGAATGGGATCCTGCCTTGAATGCCGAAACATACAATGTTTACCGCAACGGCGAAAAGATTGCAGCTGATATTGCTGACAATTTCTTCACGGCTTCGCTCGATGCAAGCATTACGGCTTTCACGTTCCATGTCACGGGCGTGAAGAATGGCGTTGAATCAAGTGCATCCAACAAAGTCCATCACGGCAATGTGGGTATCGGCGAAAACAGTATCGTTGATTTGCAAGTTTACCCGAATCCGACCCATGGCAAGGTTTTTGTTGAAGCCGATGGCTTGGTTTCAGTCGTTGTTTATGACGTTTTGGGTCAGGAAATCATGCAATTAAATGCCACTGACAACGTCGCCACGCTGAATCTGTCGGGCTTGCAAAGCGGTGTTTATTTCATCAAGGCGGATGCCTTAACCGGAAGTTCAATTCAAAAAATCATCCTTAACTAAGCAATACCATGAAAAAGCTGATATTCACTACTTTGATGATTTGTGTCGCCTTTTCGGCAACGGCACAGCACAGAAGAATGCCAAAGTATTTCCGCAACACTTCTGAAAGACGGCATTATGAGGCCAGAAGGCCAGGCCGTTCAGTAAACCAGAACACCGATTTCCGTTTTGCCGCCGATTTTGATGCGCGCTTGGACAGCGTCATCGGGGCCAACGATTTCGACTGGACGCAGTGGAAGAACATTTACACTTACAACGAAAACGGCCAATGGGCAAGCGAAACTACCTACGAACTTCGTGACAACGCTTGGCTGCCGACCGAAAGATGCGAGTTCGCCTACAATGAGAACGGAAATCCAGTTCAGGAACTTTATTCCAGATTGGTGGATGGCGAATGGAGCCAATACTACAAGGTTGAAACGTTTTACAATACTGATAACCAGATGGATTCAATCGTTTATTCCAATTGGAACGATGATGTTTGGGTAGGTGCATCGAAAAACGAATACACTTATTCCGATGGCCTTTTGTCACTTCTGATGGCTTACAGAAACAGCGATGGCGCGTGGACGGAAAGCAGTAAATATGAGTACACTTACAACGGTGAAAATCAATTGGTTTTCCGCCTTTATTCAACCATTCGCAACGGCAGTTGGCGCGAATCGTCGAGAGACACGCTGTGCTACGAAAACGGAATGCTTGCCACTTTCAGTGAACAGGTCAGAAGCATGGGGTGGGGTGGAAGCAGCTGGAGAGATTCCTACCGCTACGAATACGCCTACGACAATGGCCTTTTGACAAGCGAAACCTACTATTCAACCGGCATGGGCGGCACGCCGATAAGCCTCAAGAACAAGTCGGAATATGATTATGACAGCAATGGCAATCTGACCGCTAAGACGACAAGCATCTTCAACGAAACCGATTGGACAGTTCGCGATGAATACAAGAACACTTTCGACCTTCAGCATCAAGCCGATAAGATGATGGGTGCCGAAGCCTTGTGGCGTAATTTCACCTATTACCAGAATGTTTTGGGTGAGGCAATGCCGATTCACAACCGCTTGCTGTCGTCGTACATCATTTCGACAAGCCTCGACACGCATTTCCAGATTTTCTATTCCGATATGGCAAGCGTCGCTGAAAATCAGGTGGATGCCGAAATCCGGGTCGTGGAAGGAATGGTTTCTGTTGTAACTGAAAAACCTGCCGACATTGCAGTTTATGATGTTTCAGGCCGCATGATCGCTCAGAAACACGATGATAATTTCACAATCAATTTAAAATCAGGCTTGTATCTCGTTAAGGTGGGTGAAAAAGCCTCAAAAGTCGTTATCAAATAATCATTTTCAAATGAAAAAGCACTTCTTTTTCCTTTTGGCGGCAATGTTCGCTTTCAATGCGGCAAACGCCAATCCCGTTGACGAAAAAACGGCTCAGAAAGTTGGCCGCAATTTTGCCGACGCCAATTTCAATTTACGGCAAAGTGCCGAACTGAAACTTGTCTACACGGGCATTTCAACACGTGGCGAGACTTGTTTCTATGCCTATAATGTCAACAACAGTGGTTTTGTCATCGTTTCTGCCGACGACCGTTTCCGCCCAATTGTCGGTTATTCCGATGAACGTGTTTTTGAAACCGAAAACATGTCACCCGAAGCGAAATTCTATCTGGATAAGATTATCGAGGCACGCACCAGTCCGAATGTCGTCCTTTTTGATGACACCGAAACCGAATGGCAATCCGTAATGAAAGATGGTCGCCTCATTTCGCGCAACGGCGGTCGTGATGCCTCTTATCTGGTTCAGACCACTTGGAATCAGGATTCGCCTTACAACCTTTATGCTCCTGAAGCAAGTGGCGGCCCTGGCGGACGCTGCTATGCGGGCTGCGTGGCAACGGCTATGTCGCAGGTGATGAAATACTGGGACTATCCGGCGCAAGGCACGGGAAGCCATTCCTATCATAGCGGCTACGGACAGCTGTCGGCCAATTTCGGGCAGACGACTTACAACTGGGAACACATGCCGAATCAGCTCATTGGGACTTCAACCGATGAAGAGATTGAAGCCGTCGCCCTGCTCATGTATCATTGCGGTGTTGCTGTCGATATGGGCTTCGGCCCCAATGGAAGCGGTGCCTATTCGGGCGATGTCCCGTATGCCATCAAACATTATTTTTCCTATTCCAATCAGGCCAATGATGAATACCGCGACTATTATTCGCTTACGCAATGGCAGAACAAATTGAAGGAATCCATTGATTTGCATTGGCCTATCTATTATTCAGGCTACAGCAACGATGGCGGTCATGCTTTCGTTTGCGATGGCTACGACGACAAGGACCTTTTCCACTTCAACTGGGGTTGGGATGGCAGCAACGATGGCTGGTTTGTCGTCGATGAAATCGATTTTGCCGGCTGGGCTTCGGCCGTCTTCAATTTCGTTCCTTCCGATGTGTACCAATACATGCCGAAGCAGCCTGAAAATCTTCAAGTCGTTTCGTTGGGCGACATGGAATGTTCGGCCACGCTCACTTGGAAAAATCCTTCGAAAAACATTCACGACAACAACCTTACGGCCATCGACCAGATTGTCGTAACGCGCAATGGTCAAGTGATTTACACCGAGAATAATGTTGCTCCGGGCGCCAATATGGAATACACTGACCATTATATGCCTACCATGGTCGATTATGCCGTTTATGCCGTTGTCAGTTCGGCAAAAGGCTTGCCGGCCGAAGCCGAAAACATCAATTTAGGCCCAACCAGCAATTGGACTGTTGAAATGTCGGCACCGGATGCGCAGGGCTGGAATGGCGGCTATCTTTCGTTTGTCAATTCATCGGGAATCGAAATTGCGCAAGCCACGGCAAATTCCGCATCGGCAACGCAAACCGTCGAAATGCCTATTGGCCACGTCAGTCTCTGCTGGAACCTGCCAAGCGAAGAGGTCGAAAACCTCGGTTTCGTTTTGAAAAACGGTCAGGGCAACGTTGTGACAAGTTTCGAAGGCAGTTCCACGGAACTTTCAAGAGGAATCTTTTACCTTATTAATAATACAATGAGCCCTGAGATTGGCAATGCGCCGATAAGTCTCAGTGTTTCACGTCAAGGCAATGATGTGCTGCTCAGTTGGCAGGATTCCAATAGTCAGACAGCCAGTTATTTCATTTATCGCGATGGATTGCTTTACGGCATTGCGCAGGAACCCCATTTCACTGATAGTCAAGCAGCAAATGCTTTCCATACCTATAGAGTCACGGCTTTCAATGCAGCGGGCGAATCGTCGCCATCAGCCGAATGTCACTGGACTTTGCAAGGCGAATGTGATTCGCCGGTCGGTTTGCGCTACGAAAAAGTCAACAGTGGCAAGGTGAAGCTCATTTGGGACAAACCTGAAAACGCGGATCCGGTAGGCTATATGGTTTACCGCCGTGCTCCAGGCAAAGAATTCAAACGTGTAAAAATGCTCAGTGGAACTAATTACTCCGACAACATCAACACTCAGTCTTGCGACCGCTACCAATATGCCGTTACGGCTTATTACAGCGAAACGCAATGCGAATCGGCCTACGCTCCGACACAAAATGAGCCTTCGCTCAATTTCATGGAAGTCAATAAGACCATTATTCCATTCAGATTGAGTCACACTATTGAAGGACAGAAAGTTAAGCTGAATTGGCAGGAAGCCTTAGTGGCAGAAACCTACACGGTTTATCGCGATGGTGTAATTCTTGCCGAAGGCTTGACCGAAACCGAATATCTTGATGAAACCATCGCTTACCAGCAGAATTGCGATTACTATGTTATCGGTATTTCGGGCAACCTCGTTTCAAGTCCGTCCAATACCATCCACGTTGACTGGACTTTAGGCACGACTGCTGAAAATAGTGAAAGCCTGATTTCGGTTTATCCGAACCCAGCTTCCGACAATGTTTTTGTCAAGGCCGAAGGACAAAACCACATTGAAATCTACAACCTTATGGGACAGTGCGTTATGGAGAAAGATCTTCGGAATGGCGGCGAAAACATCAGCATTGCCAATCTGCCGAAGGGCAGTTATTTCATCAGGATTAATGGCGATAAAGAAAATGCCACGATAAAATTCATTAAAATGTAAACAACAAATAATCAATTGAATATGAATACATTCAAAAAACTTACCGCTGTCGCCCTTTTGCTTGGCGTCAACACGGCACTTTTTGCTCAGGATGCAAAAGAAGCCGAAAAGGAAGAACCTGTTTATCAAATCACTGAAACCGTCAATGTGAAGCACACGCCTGTCGACAACCAAGGCCGCTCGGGAACCTGCTGGTGCTTTGCCGGTACGGGCTTTGTCGAGGCCGAAATCCTGCGCATTTATGGCAAGGAATTTAACCTTTCGGAAATGTTCACCGTGCGCAATGCTTGGACTGAAAAGGTCTCGAAATTTGTCAACATGCACGGCAACAACACTTTAAGTCAAGGTGGCGAAGTGTGCGATGTGCTTTACATGATTGATAAATACGGCATGATTCCTGATGCCGACTATACTGGCAAAGTCATTGGCGAAGAACGCCACAACCACGGCGAAATGAACGATGTCATCAGTTCATACGCCCGCGCCGTCATCAAGAATGGCAACGGCCATTTAAGCCCGGCTTGGAAGAAAGTCCTTCCCGGTATGCTTGATGCTTATCTCGGCGAAGTGCCTGAATCTTTCACCGTGGATGGGAAAAAGTACACGCCAAAATCGTTTGCCGAGGCCTATCCGCTCGACCCGAACAACTACATTGAAATCGCTTCCTACACCAATCAGGAAGTGAACAAGCCTTTCATGGTCGAAATACCTGACAACTGGACTTGGACGCCAGCCTACAACCTCACCCTCGACGACATGATGGCCGCCGTTGACCATGCCCTTGAAAACGGTTACACCGTAGGTTGGGCTCAGGATGTCAGCGACAAGGGTTTTTCACGCAAGATGGGTCTGGGCATCGTTCCTGAAGATCTTGATGCAGAAAACCTTTGGGAAGAAATCGTCCCTGAAAAGACCATCACCCCTGAAGACCACCAGAAAGCCATCGACAGCTGGGAAGTCGGCGACGACCATTCCATGCTTGTCGTCGGCCTCGCCAAAGACCAGAACGGCACCAAGTATTACAAAATCAAGAATTCATGGGGCACCAAGGATATGGTTTATGACGGTTACTGGTACTGTTCGGAATCATACGTCCGTCTGCACACCATTTTCTTCACGCTGCACAAGGACGCGCTCTCGAAGGACATGAAAAAGAGCCTGAAATTATGATTCATCCCTCATAAAAATGTGATTTTTTCAGAAAAGTCCCTCATAAAAATGTGATTTTTTATTTTAAGTGACTGAAAAAGTGTATTTTTGCAGTCTGAAATAAAAAATCACATTTTTTTATGCAAAGATCTATCTATGCAGACCTGCTTTTGTGGAAAGACAAGGAAGACCGCAAGCCGCTGATTCTTTTGGGTGCGCGTCAAGTGGGAAAGACTTTCATCCTGAAGGAATTTGGCCGTAACGAGTTCAAGAATACGGTCTATATCAATTGCCATAACAACGATTTCGCAAAAGACCTTTTCCGTGATTTCAACATCAGCCGCATCATTCGAAACATGGAGTCGTTCTCCGAAACGAAAATCACCATTGGCGAAACCCTTGTCATTTTAGATGAAATTCAGGAGGTTGACAATGGAATCGCTTCGTTGAAATATTTTTGTGAAGATTGCCGCAATCTTCATATTGCCGTTGCAGGCTCGCTTTTAGGCCTTTCATTGAGGGAAAACGAATCGTATCCGGTCGGTAAAGTGGAGACACTCAAAATGTTTCCCATGAGCTTTGAAGAATATCTTTTGGCCCGTGGCCGCGAAAAGCTGTTGGAAACTTTGCGTGAAACCGACTGGGATTCGCTTAATTCGATGCACGAAACACTTGTTGAATACCTTCGGGAATATTATTTCGTTGGCGGTATGCCTGAAGCGGTCAAGACATACATTGAAACGCAAGACGAGAAAAAAGTCAGGGCTATTCAAAGTGAAATCATAGACGCTTACGAAAGAGACATTTCCAAGCACACTAAGCCGCAAGCGCAACGCATACATCAGCTTTGGGATTGCATCCCCGCACAGTTGGCCAAAGAGAATAAGAAATTTATTTTTGGCGCAGTCAAGAAAGGCTCAAGGGCTGCTGATTTCGAAATTGCACTTCAATGGTTGAGCGATGCAGGATTGATTTACAAAGTGGAACGGGTAAAGGAAGTCGCCGCACCTTTGAAATTCTATGCCGATTATTCGGCTTTCAAGGTGTATCTGCTTGACTGTGGTTTGCTTGCCTGCATGTCGGAAGTCGCTCCAAAAGACATATTGTTGGGCAGCAAGGCATTTGTCGAATTCAAAGGGGCTTTTACTGAGAATTTCGTTTTGCAGCAATTGAAAACCATTCCCGAAACAAGTGTCTACTATTTCAGCAAGGAGAACTCCTCGCAGGAAATTGATTTTCTGTTGCAAAGTGCTGGGACAATCGTTCCAATAGAAGTGAAGGCAGCGGAAAACGTGCAGTCGAAATCGCTTTCCGTTTTCATTAATGAAGACCATAAGGACAAACAGTTCAAAGGATTACGCATTTCCCTAAAGTCATACATCGACCAAGGCTGGATGGAAAACATACCTTTGTATTCGGTGGAATCTTTCTTAAAGATGAAAATCCGTACAAAAGAATAATTTCATCATTCTGCTTGCCGTTTGGAATTAATTCCTACCTTTGCAAATTACATTTATCAGAAGCAAACAAACAATTCAACAATAAACAAATCAACAATTCAACACAATGAAATTCACACACATTTTTACCGCAGCAGCCCTGATGCTCAGCGTCAGCGCATTTGCTCAGACAGATGAAAAAAAGGAAGTCAAGGAAGAAGAAGGCTTCAAGTTCACGACTGTGAAGGAACTCCCTATCACATCCGTTAAGGACCAGAACCAGGCCGGTACATGCTGGTGCTATTCCTCATTAGCATTCTTCGAGTCGGAATTGCTCCGTATGGGCAAGCCTGAATACGATTTCTCGGAAATGTATATCGTTTACAAAACCTATTTGGATCGCGCTGAAGCTTCAGTCCGCACCCACGGCGATGTCTCTTTCTCACAGGGCGGTTCATTTGGCGATGTCATGTACGCCATCCGTCACTACGGACTCATTCCTGATTCAGAAATGCCAGCCGGCGCCATGCACAACGATTCCTTGTCGAACTTCACCGAACTTTCAGCCGTGACCGACCCATACGTCAAGGCTATCGCTACTGGCAAGAAAATCCAGATGGATGCTGACGGCAACCCACTGTGGAAGAAAGGTCTTGCCGGCATTTATGATGCTTATCTCGGAAAATGCCCTGAAGAATTCACCTACAACGGCAAGAAGTACACGCCTATGAGCTTCGCCGAATCGACTGGCCTGAACATGGACGACTACGTCAACCTGACTTCTTTCACACATCATCCATTCTATGAAAAATTCGTCATCGAAGTGCAGGACAACTGGCGCTGGGGACAGGCTTGGAACCTTCCTATCGACGAACTCATGCAGGTGATGGACAACGCCATCGAAAACGGTTACCCGATTGCTTGGGGTGCCGATGTCAGCGAAAGCGGCTTCCTCCGTGGCAAGAACTTGGGTGTCATGGTTGTTCCGGACCTCAAATCAGATGGTAAAGACCTCACCGGCAGCGATATGGCTCACTGGACAGGTCTTTCGGCAGCCGACCGCAGAAAAGAAGCTCAGAAT
>JAGHSL010000207.1 GCA_018065885.1 Candidatus Limimorpha equi | reverse complement strand
CGAAAACGAAAATATCGTCGTCTTCACCAATGGAACCGGCTTCCAACACAAGGCTGCAAGCTTCTGGAATGGTCATAAAGTATCGGATGATACGTCTGTCGGTGACGGTGATCGGTCCGCCTTGTTCAATCTGTTTCTTGAACAAAGGCACGACAGAACCGTTTGAGCCAAGTACGTTGCCAAAGCGCGTGGTGACAAATTTCGTGTTGCTGTTGCGGCTTTGCGTGTAGATTTCGGCAATGCGTTTCGTAGCACCCATGACGTTGGTCGGGTTCACGGCCTTGTCGGTTGAAATCATTACGAATTTTTCGGCTTCGTATTTCATAGCAAAATCGGCGATGTTCTTTGTGCCGAACACATTGACAAACACAGCCTCATAAGCGTTTTCCTCCATGAACGGAACGTGTTTGTAGGCAGCTGCATGATAGACGATTTGAGGCTTATATTTAGCAAAAACCTCTTCCATTCGGCGTTGGTCTTTCACATTGGCAATGATAAAGACCATTTTATCAACGAGAAGCTTCAAATCGGGCGTGTTCCGCAATTCGAACTGAAAATCGTACATGGGCGATTCGGCCTGGTCAACCATAATCAGGAGTTTCGGATTATAATGCAAGACTTGACGGCAAATCTCACTGCCAATGCTTCCGGCTGCACCCGTAATCAGAACCACTTTTCCATCGATTTCGCGCTTCACATTAATATTATCCAATTTTATAGGTTCGCGCCCAAGCAGGTCATCAATCTTGATGTCTTCGATTTGATCAGTGAGAACTGAACCGTTGTACCAACTTGAGAATGAAGGCAAAGTCTTAACTTCTAAACCAACAGATATGGCTTTTTCGATGATTTTTTTCCTTCTTTCGGCTGTTAGACTTGGAATGGCAATAATTAATGTGTTGATGTGGTTGCTTTTTAGAAAATCGCTTTCGAAAGCCTTGTTAGGATGTAAAATACTGATTGTGTTTATTTTCGTTTTTGTTCTTTGTGTGTTGTCATCAACAAATGCAAAGATATTGTACTTCGATTGTTGGTCTTGACTGATGGTACGGTATAATAACAAGCCACCTTCGCCTGCGCCATAAACCAAAACATTGCTTTTTCCGTTGCCACTTTGCTTGTAGAATTCGTTATAGATGCGTCGAATGGATAAACGGCTGATAATCATCAGTACAAGTGTAATCAAATAATGATATACGATAATGAAATATCTTGGGAAAACTTGTCCGCAAAGCGAAGGATTGATTTGTGCAACGATAAGCTTACCGAAAATCAAAGTACTCAGAGCAAATGTATTGGAAGTGATGATTTTTCGTATGTCATTGAAACCAGAATATCGGATAAGCCCCTCGTATGTACTAAATATTAGAAACATAATTAGATAAACAACGGGTACGATGATAATTCTGTTCCAATCGTAATCCCAATAGGGTTGTTTCATGTCATTGAAATACAGCAAGACCATTGCCATCAGATATGAAGCAATGACAATGACCATGTCGAAAGCTAAAATCCAAAATCTTGGCATTGAACCATTTGACTGCTTTCCGAAAATGAAATCACAGAATTTAATTACTAGTTTTCTCATTAGATTATTAAGTTAATAGGGTTGCGACAAAGATAAAACAATATCACATTACTTTTTCAAATAATGTGGTTTATTTTAACCATTTTAGCAAGATTTCAACCGGATGAACTGCATGAATGCCAGTCCCGTCAAGGATTTGCTGGCGGCATGAAGTGCCTGGAGCAGCAATAATTACAGGTTTTTCGGCATTTTGCTTTTCCATGGCTTTTCTCACCGTCGGGAAAAGAATCATTTCGCCGATGGCGATGGAAGTCTTGTAGTGTTCCTTTTCGTAACCGAAAGCGCCAGCCATGCCGCAGCAACTGCTTGGAATGACATGAACCGTTGCGCCCGACAGCAATTGCAAGGCTTTGGCGGTCTTGTCGATGCCGACCAAAGATTTCTGGTGGCAATGTCCATGCAGCCAGATTTCAACGGCATCCGGTTTGAAATCGTCAGCGGAAATGCGACCGGCTGCCACTTCACGCATAAGGAACTCATCGAAAAGCAAGGCGTTTCTGCCCAACCTTTGAGCTACGCTGCGCATTTCGGGCGGCACCAAATCGGGATATTCGTCGCGGAAAGAAAGGATGCACGATGGCTCGATGCCGACCAATGGTGTCATGGCTGAAACTTTGTCTTTCAGCAAATTGACATTTTTGATGGCGAATTTCTTTGCCAGTTTCAGGCAGCCTTTCGAAATGGCGGCGCGACCACTTTCAACGTGTTTCGGTATCTCGACTTCGTAACCTAATTTCATTAATAACCTAGCAAAGGTGAGACCGATTTCCGCTTCCTGGTAATTGGTGAATTCATCGGCAAATAGATAAATCTTGCCTTTTGGGGAGACGTTGCACGCAACGTCTCTACCGAAATATTTCGATTTCAATTGTTCCAGTTTCACCGCCTCGCGCATGGTCATCCGGCTCAATGTAGGGATGTTTCTTTCCGTTGTGAAACTGATGATTCTCTTGATGATATTTGATGAAAACTTCCACGAAGCGAAGAAATTGTAGACAGGCCACACCAAATGTCCGAATTTTTCGACCCATGCCATTCTTGCCACGGCAAATGAGCGCAATGGCGTTCCGTTGGCATCGTATTTCTGTTGCAGGATTTCGGAACGGATGCGCGTCATGTCGACATTCGACGGACATTCGCTGCGGCAGCCTTTGCAAGCCAGGCAAGAGTTGAGCACTTCGGCCAATTCAGGCGATTTCAGCAGTTTTTCGTCGCCTTGGGTGAGCATCTCGCGCAGCACATTGGCTCTTGCCCTGGTGGCGTTGGTTTCGTCGTGCGTGACTTTGAAAGCAGGACACAATGTGCCGCCAATCAGGTTGCTTTTGCGGCAGTCGCCGGCACCATTGCACTGCTCGATGGAACACATCAGGGCATGGAGTTGGGTTTTGGCTCCCGTGGCGCCTTTGATTTTGCACTCATCGAAAGCGGCTTTCCAATTGTAATAGGTCTTGTCGGTCCCGATAAGTTTTTCGATGGCGTATGGTTGGTTGATTTCGAAGCGCAAATGACTGTCCATCGGCTCCGTATCGGTGATTTTGTGCAGGTTGAAAAGACCATTAGGGTCCCAGCAATGCTTCACTTCACGCATCAACTGGTAGACTTTTTCGCCATACATCAATGGAATGAACTCGCCTCTCAGTCTGCCGTCGCCGTGTTCACCGCTGAGGCTTCCTTTGTATTTCTTAACCAAAACGGCCGTCTCTTCCGCTACCTGACGGAAAAGTTTCCTTTCATCGACATCCTTGATGTTGATGATGGGGCGCAAATGCAATTCGCCTGTGCCGATGTGAGCGTGATAGACACATTCCAAGCCCAAGCGTTTCAGCATTTCGCCGAAATCTTTCATATAATCGGGCAAAAACTCTGGAATGACGGCTGTATCTTCGATGACGCCTATCGGCTTTGCATCGCCTTTCATGCCGTTGAGCAAGCCCAAACCTGCTTTTCTGAGGCTCCAGACCTTGGAGGTTTCGCTGCCGTAAACGCGACTGCAGGCATAACATAACTCGCTCAAGGCCTTTTCAAGTTCGGTAGCCACAGCATCGACTTCAGCGCGTGTGTCGGATTTCAGTTCCACCATCAGGATGGCGGCTGGTTCGCCTTGCACGAAGAAACGGTTTTTCTGCTGCTCGACATTATCCTTGCTGAGTTCCAATATGTTATGGTCCATCAATTCGACGGCAACAGGATGAAATTTCAATGCCACAAGATTGGCAAGGAAACTCTTCTCCAAGGTGTCGCAATGTGCGCAAACCACCAAACATTCCTTTGGCGGCAGTGGGTCGAGGTGCAATTTTATTTCGGTGATGAACGCCAAAGTGCCTTCGCTGCCAGCCAACAACTTACATAAATTAATGGTGCGTTGCGGCCAAGGCTTTGCCTCATTGTGAAGGTCTTCTATGACCTCGTCGATGGCATAACCGCAGCTTCTTCTCCGCAAACGTTTGTCGGGATAATTATCCTCAATCAGTTTGACGGTTTCTTTGTCTAAGGCAAAATTGGTAAGTTGGGCATAGATGCGCTGAATCAATGAATTGCTTTCATTTTTCCAAAATTCCTTGCCAAATCTTGCCTCCAAATCGGCAATGGAATAGTCTTTGAAAATCTCTTTGCTGCCATCGGCAAGCAGGCCTTTCGCTTCCAAAACATGGTGGCGCGTGCTGCCATAAACCAAAGAATGGCTACCGCAGGAATTGTTGCCGAACATGCCGCCAATGCAGCAGCGGTTGCTGGTCGAAGTTTCGGGACTGAAAAACAGGCCGTGAGGCTTCAAAGCCAGATTGAGTTCATCGAGCACAACGCCAGGTTGCACCCTTGCCCAACCTTCCTTTTCGTTGATTTCAAGAATGTGGTTCCAATTCTTACTGATGTCGACCACAAGGCCACTGCCGACTACTTGTCCGGCAATGGAAGTGCCACCCGCACGCGGAATGATATGCGTGTGTTTTTCCTTGGCCCAATTGATAAGGTTGACCAAATCGTTTTCGTTCTCGCAATAGGCAACGCCGATGGGCATTTCGCGATAGGCGCTCGCATCTGTTGCGTAGGCTATTCTGTGCAGTTTATCAGTAAGAATCTTGTACATAAAAGGAATCGTTCAAAATGCGCTTCGCGCGATGAAAATTGTCCAAAAGGTTCAAAAAACGTATGTCTATGATTTTTGAACCTTTTGAACCATTTTTAACAACTTTATCTCTTACAGATTATCCTTGAAATATTGTGTAATCTTCGTAATCAAATGCGCTCTGTCAGGACCTTGCACGTTGTGGTCGTGGCCAGGATAGACGAAATAATCCAGTTGCTTGCCGTTGTGGATGCAGTTCTCGACAAAGACAAGGCTGTGCTGCCACATAACGACAGGGTCGGTGGTGCAGTGAATCATCAGAAGCTTGCCTTCCAGTTTGTCGGTCTTGTTTTCGAGGCTGGTCAGTTCGTAGCCTTCGGGGTTTTCCTGTGGCGTGTCCATGTAACGTTCGCCGTACATGATTTCGTAGTATTTCCAATCCAAGACAGGACCGCCGGCAACGGAAACCTTGAACACTTCCGGATGGTTGATTTTCAGCGAGGTTGACATGAATCCGCCATAGCTCCAACCATCTGAGCCGATGCGGTCGGCATCAACGAAAGGCAAGGTTTTCAGATATTCGATGCCCACCATTTGGTCGCGCATTTCGAGTTGTCCGCACTGACGGTGGATGCACTGCTCGAAGGCTTCGCCACGATCGGCGGAACCGCGGTTATCGAGTGTGAAAACAACAAAACCTTCCTGAGCGAGATAATTCAGATAAATGCCGGCACCTGCCAACCATTCATCGGTAATCAGCTGGGCGTGAGGACCGCCATAGACGTAAACGATAACAGGATATTTCTTTGAAGCATCGAAGTTGTAAGGCTTGATGAGGCGTGTGTAAAGCGTCTGACCGTCTTCCGATTTCAATTGTCCGATTTCAGTTGTTCCGATATTGTAATCCTTGATAGGATTTTCGGCTTCATGGAGGCGCTTCACGAATTTACCATTGGCATCCTGCAAATCTACATTGTATGGAACATCGGTGCTGGTGTAGGCATCGATGAAATACTTGCCGTCGGCTGATGGCGTTACATCATGCGTGCCGTGTTCTTTCGTTATCTTGGTGATTTTGCCGCTTTTGAGGTTTTGCACATAGAAATGGCGTTCCAAAGGACTGACTTCGGTTGAACGGTAGTAAATGTTCTTGCCGTCGTTTGAGAAACCGCAGAAATCGGTGAC
>JAGHSL010000174.1 GCA_018065885.1 Candidatus Limimorpha equi | reverse complement strand
TACGTTCAAAGCGTTTACGTCATTCCAAACAAGGAAATCACGACCATGACGGTGGCTAAGTTCTCGGAAGACGAAGGCCTTTCGGTTGGCACGGCAGGTTCGGGAAGTCCTATCAGCGTTCAGACTTTGCCTTTGAATAGCATAGCCAATATCAACGCGCCAAGCCAGTCGGCCATCGAATCCATGTCGTACGAAGGCAAGGTGATGTATCGTGTGCCTGACATGGCTAATGTGAAAGTCATGCTTTCGCGCGATGTGATTCTGGAAGACCGCGTTACGGTGAATCAGTTGGGCGTCATCCTTATGGCTCCGGTCGCCAATACCCGCTTGATGTTCAACACCGAAACGGGACAGATTTCCAATCTGAGAATGAAATAAATCTTGAATTATTGAAAACTAAAGAAAACGCCTTTCGGATGAAGGGCGTTTTTTATAGTAGTAGAAATGTATTGAGATATTATTAATGAATTTGCAATTTTTAATGTATTAATTCGTTTAATTGTGTGTTAATATAATGCTATGGTCGAGAAAAACAAAAAGTATAAAACAAGGAATGTCATTATTTGGGTGGTTTCCTTGACAATTGTTGTCATTCTGATTTCTTCTCTGTTATTTATTAAGCAGGATCAAATAGATTTAGGCTGTCATTTTATCTACGATGAGGAACACCATTGTATTACGGCACATCAAATTGGACTATTATTTCCTTTCATTATCAAGCAACAGCCGGAACGAAAGAATATTCCGCCAGAAGTGATTGATTATGTTTATAATGATTCATTTATTTTGGTAAAACAGAAACCTAAGATTCCGTTAGAACAAATCTATTATGATTCAAACGACATCTTATATCCAAATAGCCCAAATTCAGAATATTATTGGATTATTGATAAAAGAAATGGATATGTGATAGGTCCGTTATCTTATATTGATTATTGTAGCAAATGCAAGGAGTATGAAATTGATTTGAATGGATTATAATCCTTTGCTATTGCTAATTTTTCAGAAAAAAACTATTCAATTGCTTCCTTAATCCTAACCAGCTGCCTCAAAAGCGTTTCCACTAAATCGAGGCGCAACATGTTGGCACCATCCGATTTGGCTTTTGAAGGTTCGGGGTGTGTTTCCATGAAGATGCCATCGGCACCGGCGGCTATGCCAGCCTTGGCGATGAGACCGATGAGTTCGGGCTTGCCACCTGTCACGCCGCTGGTCTGGTTGGGCTGTTGCAGCGAGTGGGTCACATCGAGGATGACGGGCGTGCCGAATTGCTGCATGGCGGCTATGTTGCGGTAGTCGACCACCAAATCCTGATAGCCGAACATGGAACCTCTTTCGGTCAGCATGACTTTTCCGTTGCCCGATTGCCTCACTTTGTCGACGGCAAAGCCCATGGCTTCGCCCGAAAGGAATTGTCCTTTCTTGATGTTAATGGTCTTGCCTGTTTTGGCAGCGGCCACCAACAAATCGGTCTGACGGCAAAGGAAAGCTGGAATTTGCAGAATGTCAACGTATTCGGCGGCCATTTCCGATTCTTCTGCTGCATGGATATCGGTGACGACGGAAACGCCGAATTCGGCTTTCACTTTGGCCAAGACCTTCAGGGCTTTTTCATCGCCAATGCCGGTGAAGGAATCCAAGCGCGAGCGGTTTGCTTTGCGGTAAGAGCCTTTGAAGACAAACGGAATGTCTAACTTTGCGGTGATTTCCCTCAGTGTTTCGGCAATGTGCAGGGGAGAGGTCTCGTCTTCAATGACGCAGGGACCAGCCAAAAGGAAAAAGCGGTCGTTGCGCAGGTTTTTCAGAAAGTCGAATTGTGTTGCATCCATGATGGAAAATTTTTGCAAAGATAATCATTTTTGTCACAAAGCTTTCAAAACTGTCTCAAAACCTATTGCTTGAAACGCGGATGATAGCAGGAAAGGGTTTCGCGGAGCAATTCGTCGGAGATGTGTGTGTAGATTTCGGTCGTGCTCACGCTGGCATGACCCAACATCTGCTGCACTGCCAAAAGATTGGCGCCGCCTTCAAGCAAATGTGTGGCAAAGGAATGGCGGAAAGTGTGCGGACTGATGCTCTTTTCAATGTTGTTGGTTTCGGCTAACTCCTTCACAATCAGGAAGACCATTTGGCGGGTGAGTCCGCTGCCGCGCCGGTTGAGGAAAACTGTGTCGGTGAATTTAGGTTTTACATTGATGTGCAATCTTTCGCCTTCGATGTAATTGTAAAGGATTTTCAGACTGCCGTCGCCAATGGGAATGAGTCTTTCCTTGTCGCCTTTTCCGATGACACGGATAAAGCCATCGTTTTTGTATATATTGCTGATTTGTAAATCGATGAGTTCCGAAACGCGCAAGCCGCAACCATACATCACTTCAATCATGGCTTTGTTGCGGTGGCCGTTGGGTTGGCTGAGGTTGATGCTGTCAATCATTTTCTGGATTTCGTCGTAGGTCAGCACTTCGGGCAGATGCCGTCCCAATGTAGGCGAATTGATGAGTGCGGTCGGGTCGATTTCAACGATTTCTTCGTTTTGCAGGTAGCGGTAGAATGATTTCAGCCCGGAAAGGATTCTCGCCTGCGATTTGGCACCTATGTTTAAATCGTAAAGGTAGGCGAAAAAGTTTTCGATGGTTTGCATTTCGATGTCAGCCAACTCGGTGGAAAGACCCTGTGCTTGCAGATATTGCAGGAAAAGACTGACATCGTGGTCGTAGGCCGCAATGCTGTTTTCCGACAAGGATTGCTCAAGGCGAAGGTAATCGGTGTAGTGCTTTATGAGTTTCGGGCTGATAACCATTGGCTTGAATTAGCAGAAAACGGCTTTTGAAATCTCGTTTTCAAGAAATGAAGCTACGTAACCAACGCTTTGATAATAGAAGCCTGTTGCTGTGTTTTGAAGACATTCGAATGTTTCGGAAGTATAAAGGACATCGATGGCTTCGGAT
>JAGHSL010000059.1 GCA_018065885.1 Candidatus Limimorpha equi | reverse complement strand
TTGGTCGGCAAATCCATCTCCACATTGCTCGACACAAAATTCATCAGGAAAATCGGGCTTTCAATGCTCTTGATGGCATAGCTCGCCTCTTCCGGCAAGTGCTGTGAGCGCGACATGATTTGAATTGCCAAATCCTTGACAGACTGTGCCAAAGCTATGAATTTCCTCGTATGCGGAAAGTCCTTAAAATCGGGATATTCAGCAACTTTGGCCTTGATGTATGGTTCGATTTGCGTTTCCTCGAGCAATTCAAAACGGCACTTGCCTTGAATGATGACCGTCATATTGCCGTCGGGCATCTGCAAAGTCTTGATGATTTGCGCCACCGTACCTATTTTATATAAGTCGGCCAAAGTAGGTTCCTCGACATTGGAATCCATTTGCGCAACGACGCCGATAGCCTTCTTTTTCTTGTAATACTCCTTGACCAAACGCACCGATTTGTCGCGGCCAACGGTAATGGGAATCACCACGCCAGGGAAAAGCACCGCATTGCGCAGAGGCAAGACGGGCAATTCGTCGGGGACTTCCTCGTCCATTCCAAGACGCGCATCTTCAATCGTCAATACAGGTATAAACTCGCTGTTAGCGTCGGTCAAATCATTCATCAGAAATTCATCGTCACGGTATTTCATAGACTATCGGTTTAGTGCCAAAATGTCAGTAATCTGTTTTTAATAATTGCGGCGGCAAAAATAGCAAATAATATGCCACCAAATAAAAAAGCTTCCTAATGCTAAGTCAAAATTTGCAAAAGCAACACCTTATATTTCAAACTTTCTTATTTTTGCCGCAAAATGCAAATTATCATTACCATGAATCTACACGACGAAGCCACACGCTGCTTGCTCTGCCACGATGCACCTTGCACAGCAGCCTGCTGTAAACCAGGAATCGACCCTGCACGAGGAATTCGTGCCTTGCGATTCGAAAACGAATACTGCCACGGCATTTTTTTTAACCAAGAGAGTTGTTCCGATTGTCCTGCACCTTGCCAAGAGGCTTGCATCCATCACGATTTTCCAATTCGGATACAGGAAATCGCCCTCCGCACCCCTGCACAAAAAGACCTGCAAGTCAAGGTGGCGGAAAAGGCCTTGCCCTCGTTAGCCATTGAGTTTTGCGGCATTCCTTGCGAGAATCCGTTTTTCTTGGGTTCATCCGTCATTGCCAGCAGCTACGACATGATTGCCAAGGCTTTCCGCATGGGTTGGGGCGGTGCCGTTTACAAAACCATATCTTTCGGTGAAATTCAGGAAGTCTCGCCTCGTTTCGACCAAGTGGGAAAGGAAGGCACACCATTCATCGGCTTCAGGAATATGGAACAGTTGTCCGTCAACACCCCTGAAGAAGACTTTGACATTTTATCAAGACTGAAAAAAGAATTTCCGACCAAGGTACTGATTGCCTCTATCATGGGTCGTAACGAAGAGGAATGGGTAGCCTTGGCAAAAATGGCAGAAACTGCCGGTTGTGACATGGTTGAATGTAACTACTCATGCCCTCACATGGCAGCCAAAGGGCGCGGTAGCGACATCGGTCAAAATCCAGATCTTACGGAACACTTGACAGCATTAGTCAAACGAGCCGTTCATATCCCAGTCATGGCCAAGATGACTCCCAACATCACACATATCGAAGAACCTGCCATTGCTGCAAAAAACGGTGGTGCCGATGCGATAGCCGCCATCAACACCATCAAGAGCGTTACCCTCAAACGCCGTTCCGAAGTAAGCGGTATGGCGACCATTTCTGGTTATAGCGGCAAGGCCGTCAAGCCTATCGCGCAACGTTTCATCCTCGACATGCGCAAGGATTCCGAATTAAAAGACATGCCCATCAGCGGCATTGGCGGCATTGAATCATGGCGCGATGCTTTGCAATACTTAGTATTAGGATGCACCAACGTTCAGGTCTGCACCGCTGTAATGCAATACGGCTACCGCATCATCGACGACCTGATTTTAGGCATTCAAGACTGGATGATAAGAAAAGGCTACAATAGCCTTGATGAAGTTATCGGCAAAGCGCTTCCGCAATTTGTCAGCACCGACCAAATGGACCGCGAGACCTACGTTCTCCCTAAATTCGACCACGAGAAATGCATAGGCTGCGGACGCTGTTACCTCAGCTGCTACGACGGCGGCCATCAAGCCATCCGTTTCGATGAAGCGACACGCCGTCCTCACCTCATTGGAAAACAATGCGTTGGCTGTCATCTTTGCCTTCTTGTATGTCCCATCGAAGCAGTGACGGCAGGCAAAAGAATTTCCAAAATCAGCAAACAATAGCACTCCTATCATGGATTTTCGCACAATCTGAATAAAATAGGAATTGTGCCCTTTAGCCTAAATCTTTGCCTAACGCACCAAATAAAAAAAGCCCCTGCATGGCAGGAGCTTTTTTCTTAAATGCTGACAGAAACTTATTTAGCTTCCTTCTTTTCGAAGAATTTCTTGTACTTGTTGTTGAATTTATCAACACGACCAGCTGAGTCGACGAGCTTCATCTTGCCAGTGTAGAATGGGTGTGATGCACTGGAGATTTCGAGTTTTACCAGAGGGTATTCCTTACCGTCTTCCCAAGTAATGGTATCCTTCGTGTTGATTGTTGAACGTGACATGAACATGTAGTCATTCGACATATCTTTGAAAACAACCAGACGATAATTCTTTGGGTGAATGTCTTTTTTCATCGCTTACTTCCTTTTTAATTTTGAGTGTGCAAAAGTACAACATTTTATTGAACTGGCAAATACTTTTGGAACATTTTTTCTTTTTCTCTATCCAACGATGGATAAAACACTAAAAAACAAGTAATTAAGAAACAACTATTCAGAATCGGCCGAAGCAAGGACTTGGGATAACAAAAAAAAGGGTAAGCTACTTATATCGCACCGCTACAACCACCTACCCTTGCTACCTTCCGGTCCTGGGGGATTTCAGCAGGAGCTGGTCGTATAAGACTTACCCGATGCAAAAGTACGGACTTTTCTCCAAGTGGCAAGCAATTTTTGAAGAAAAATACAGATTAGAATCTATCTCGCTGATAATAAATAAGATAAAATCAATAGCCGTAGCTCGATCCGTCGAAACAATGTGTGCAAAGCTCGCATTTTGGCAAGCCGATAGCGTTCACCACACCCTCAAGTGTATTGAATTTCAAAGTGTCGACTCCGAGTTGTCTGCGCATTTTTTCCACCATATTGGCGTATTCCTTCGAGTTGGCATCGCAATAACGCTCAATGTTCTTGTCGTTTGAGCCTTCCAATTCCTCAACGAAACGCCGAGACACCAATTCCAGCACGTTTTTGGAAGCTGAAAAATTGAGGAAAGGACAGCCATAAAGCAAAGGCGGGCAACTGATGCGGATATGCACTTCCTTGGCTCCGAAACCGTAGAGCATCTTCACATTGTCGCGCAACTGAGTGCCTCGCACAATGCTGTCGTCGCAAAACACCACACGTTTTCCATCCAACAGCTGGCGGTTTGCAATGAGTTTCATCTTGGCCACATGCTCCCTTTGCTTCTGGTTGACAGGCATGAAACTGCGCGACCATGTAGGCGTATATTTCACCACACCACGCTTATACGGCACCTTTTTAATATTGGAATAGCCCAAAGCCATGCCGATGCCCGAATCAGGAATGGCAGAAACATAATCGATTTCGACATCATCATTTTTGCCAACCTCGATGCCTTCGCGATAACGGGCTTCTTCCACATTAATGCCTTCATAATCAGTGACCGGATAGCCATAATACACCCAAAGGAAAGAGCAAACCTGACGCTTGTCATTGGGCTTTTGCAACTGTTCCACACCATTCTGGGTGACTTTCACGATTTCGCCAGGAGCGACATTGTAATAAGTGCTGTAATCCAAATTGATGTAACTATGGCTGTCGGAAGCAACGGCATAGCCATCTTCTTTCTTTCCGATGACAATCGGCGTACGTCCATAAAAATCGCGGGCGGCAATAATGCCATCATCGGTCAGAATCAACATCGAGCAGGATCCTTTCACCTTATTATATACATTGTTGATGCCATCAATGAAAGTTTCGCCCTGCGTAATCAGCAAGGCGACCAGTTCGGTCGGGTTTGTCGTTCCCGAACTCAACTCGGCAAACTGCTGGCGGTTGTTGAGGCAAAGCTCAACCAATTCGTCAATATTATTGATTCGGGCCACCGTAGCAATGGCAAAGCGGCCAAGATGCGAATTGACCGCAATCGGCTGCGCATCAGTATCACTAATGACACCAATGCCCAAATTACCAGCGAATTTACCAATTTCATCGCTGAATTTCGTCCTGAAATAGGAATTTTCGATGTCGTGAATGGAACGATGAAAAAGATCGCCCTCGCGCGTCACCATGCCGGCACGCTTTGTGCCAAGGTGAGAATGGTAATCAATGCCATAGAACAAGTCCGTCGAACAAGGTTTTTGAGAGATAACGCCAAAAAAGCCACCCATAAATTACTATAATT
>JAGHSL010000047.1 GCA_018065885.1 Candidatus Limimorpha equi | reverse complement strand
TTATATTGCTTATCAGGTTCAATTAAATATTCATTTACAACCGCACCTGCCGATGCGCCAGTACCTAATGTGCCATCACCACCAATTTTTTTTCCCGGATAAGTAACAAATTCCGATATAATCACATTACCAATAGCCCCGTCCACATACGCCTTCACCACCTTGTTCTGAATGGGATTTTGGCTGCTGTCCGACATTGCACCATCAACCACAATGGCAGTCTCAGCCGTCGTTACAGCATCGCCTTTCTTCACGCCAGTTCCGTTGATGGTCATCAGCGTGTCGTCTTCGCCTATTGCGCCAATGTTGGCAAGAACCTGCGCCTTTTCAGCATCTGTCAGGTTCTGCGCTTCCCTTGTCAGCACCTTGATTGCATCTGCCTTTTCTTTCATAAGCTCCTCCACGCTCGTAGCCATCGCATCAGTTCCAGTCCAAGCACCGCTATGGCTTGCGGTGAACTTGTAGAGTGAACCGCCGTAGATCACCACATCGCCAGCGGCGTAGGTTTCTTCTGTGGAGAATGGCGAATAGCCCAAGTCCTCGAATGAGGTGCCGCCACAGCCACCGCTTCCTTCGGGAAGAATCGTCCCGTTGAAGCCTCCTTTTGTTGAATCGAATCCTTCCATGTCATTAACGGTTTGCAAGTTGAACATTTTCGTTGTTAATCCACGCCTTGGTCAGCGTTGTGGCCGAAAAGCGCACTCGGTCGCCGATGTAGAACTTGAACGGTGCTTCGCACACGCCATTGGTGTCGAATTCCTCTTCATGTTCAACGGTGCGGTAGTGTTCGCCATCCGTCGACACCTCACAGACGATTGCCCCCGTGCCTTCAAGATGGATGCGTCCCTCGTTTGACTGAGCCTCGAAACGCACCGAGTTTCCCTCAGTTTTCAGTTGTTTGATTTGATTTGTACTCATTTTTAATACGTATTAAAGTTAGTTTTTATCCTTATCCTCAATTATTTCGTCAAGGCCTTCAATGTCTTTCTTCCTGCCGATGACGCGAAGCAATGCCGATATTGACAGGTTCTTCCCATGAGGTTCTAAAGCATTATTGATGCAACTGCATCCCTCAAGGGCGAAAACAAGAAGCATGGCAATCATCGGTAAGTTATCCATTTGGTAAGTTATTCCGATGCTCGATGAAAAGAGAATCCAACAAGTGTATGCCAGGATCTTGTTGAATGTCCTTCTCGTTGCCGTGCTAAAGGTAACTTTCTCCTTCCTAAATTTTGCGGCCTGTATGCCCCAAATTAGGTCGGCGAATATGATGAACAAAGTCGGAATTGCGAATTTGAAAGTCAGCATGGCAACTTCTTTCATATATAAAATGATAAGTCCGCTGGCGGCTGTTTCGATGGCAAGCACCTGAGGCTTGACGATGAATGCTGTGATTTTGTAGGCTATCGTTCTCATTGCTCTGTATTTTGGTAATACATTATTGTCAGCGACGACAAATCGTTGAAGTCTTGCGAGCTGAAACTGATTGTCGTATTGGGTGACCAATTGATTACGATTGGGATTCGGTCTGTGCCGGTAGTGAATTGTCCGTGCTTGCCGCTTGATGAAGTCCAGTAAATTGGACAACCTGATGCAGGAGCGGTGTACTCGATGTAAATCTTAGATGCATCTACGGCATATTCATCCGTCATCATTCCACCTTGGCCATCTTCAAGGAGTTCGACTTCCATCCGTTTCATTTCATCATGGAGTTCTTCGGCTTCATCGGCTTCGGTCTGATGGAACGAATATTCGGCGCGTGCCTGGTCTTCGATGATTCGTTCCGTATCAGCAGCCATGTAGGAGAATGATATTGACGCAAGTTGTCCATTATTACTGACATCTACGGAAGTTTCCGTCAATATGATGTCGGTGTACTTCTTACCGCTTTTGTCAATCTTCCAACATCCGGATTTTGCCGACATGATTTCAAAGAACCAGTCGCGCTGCTTGTACGGAAACATTCCTGTGTTTTGCGACCATACGCGCAAATCGTCGCTGTCGTCAAGTTGCCGGAACTCTTTCCCGATTCTGCCAACCCCATAATTGATGGTCGGCTTCAACACGTTTTCGCCTTGGCAAATAACCGTGTCCATGCCGCCGCAATCGTTGGCGAAGCAATAGTATTGCTCACGTCCGCTGCGTTCCTCGAAGATGAAACGCTGCTTTGCTATTATGTTGTCATCGCTATCGACAAGGTTGATGTCGTAGTAGCCTTTCAGTTGTGATGGCAGATAGGATGCAAGGCGAATCAGCTTGGAATATGCCACTGAAACCGTGAAGCATCCGGCAACACTATCGTCAGCAACCTTTACATCTGCGTTGCCTCCTGCCTTGGGATAGAAACGGACATAAAGCCTGTAATCGCCAGCCTCATCGTAATAGGTCAGCCATTCCTGGCACTCGTAGTTGGTCCGCTTCTCCATCGGCTGATTCGTCAGGAAATTTTCCGCAAGCCAGTCAATTGCAGAACCATTGTATTTAACGGCTGTATTCAGCACGCAAAAATCAATGTCTTGCAATGGCGATGCGCCGCTGGCATTTGCTATGATGATGCGGAAAGCCTTCATGTAGTTAGCTTGCGCGAAATTGTCGGAATTTGGGCGGTTGAATTTGATGTATGATTTATAGATTTCCTCGAAATCGAGATAAATCAAACCATCCAAGCCAGGCATATAGCTGCTTTGGAAAGCAATGTTTGAATTGCTATATGTCCATGTGTCATTATTAGGATCATAATCGCCAAAGAGAAGTTTCACGGTTATTTCTTCCGTGGCGGTTACGACTGTGACAGGAACATGGTTCTTGAAGTACAAGACGTGGTGCGCTGGGCGTTGGCTGTTGTATATGCTGTAACTCATAGTTGCAAAGATATGTTGCCGTTTATTATTTTCGGTGACAAAATCAAATGATTACAGAAGGCAAGATTTCAGTGTCGCGTATCTCGTTCATATAAGATTTCGACAAAATGAATTCGGCTTCAGTCGTTTTCAGTTTGTCCGAAACCTGCGACGATGCAGAAATTGGAATCAGTTTCTGATTGTCAAGCAATTTCGGTGTCGTCATATCTGAGTTCAGCAGCTGCTTGAAGTTCAGTTTCAGTTGCAGTTTGATGTGTGGAGAACTGTTCAGCAGCAATTCATTGTATTTCTTCCAGAACACTTTGTAAAGACCATATGCAGTCAAAGTCAGTTCAAGTTCTGTACCTGAGACACCTAATTTGGGGTTATGGTGTTGGATGTAGCCTTGCGTCGTTCCTGTGGTCTTATATGTGAACAATGATGAAGTGTAGGCTTGTGCGATGATGATTTCTTGCCTCTGTTCTTCCTCCTGGTCTTCATTATCGGTCAGTTTCGTATGGGCATGTATGCGCTCGCCGATATATGGCGCTGTGGCATACGAATACGGTCCCCATGCTCCTTGTGGCGTGTAGTAAAAAGGTTCTACAAGCATCAGCGGAATCACATCGCCTTGCGAATATTCTTCAGTTTCCTCGCTGTTGTTGCGGTCGTACTTGAAATGGTTGGTGCCAAGGAGCGCATGTATAATTCCGTCTTTCATGGTGTAGAATTGGCCTGTAGCACGGCGCATGATCAGAGCGTTGGTGTAACCGGGAACAGCCACTTCTAAAGCTGCAAGATACCAATCTTCGTTGACAGCAGCATACTGCTGATGCTTTTCAATGAGTTTGTCGAATGTTTCGGCAGCGGCTTCCGTTCCTTCGATGGTCGTGTTTGGTGTCAGGACAATGCGTTTTGATGGCTGAAGCATGATGTCGCAATCACCTATTGCCATTTGCGTAAGGTCATCGTCGGCATTGGCCGTCACTTTGTCTTCCATGGCAATCACTCTCACCGTCTTGTTTTCCGAATTGACCGAAACTTGCACATGGAACTTTGCCTTCAGCCATCCCAGGAACTCCGATAATGTGCATGATGGAGCCATGTCAGCATAGCGCAAAGTCGGTGTGACGAGGCAGTCAGAGCAATTATGCACGATGACAATTTTTGAGAATGGGAATTGTGCAAAAACATTTTCTTTCACTGTATATCCAAGGCACTCGAAAAGCTTGTCAATCATGCGGTGCAGCTTCAAGAATGGCGAAAGCCCATATCCCTCAGGAACGGCAACCTGCCTCCCTCCTTCATGCACGAACCGAGCTATATAAACAAGGTTTGTGATAATCGGACCTGGTGGCTGCTGTGAGAATTGGATTTCGTTGTTATACTGATAGATCATTTTCCCATCTTCCTCATATCTCGACACAGCAACCGGGAATATCGTGTAATCGTCTTGATCCTGGTTATCGCCGTTGTAGATATGCAGCAATTCGGCAGCAGCATTAGCAATGCTATCGAATCTAACGAAGTAACCAGAACCGTCGTTGTATTCCGAGAAAATCTGTTTGAGCGACTTCGATTTTGCAGCAACATACAGGTCGCTGTTATCGAAGGCAAAGACGGCATCTATGCCGTTTCGTCTGTTGACTGAATCCATCACCAGTTTCCCTTTCTTTTGCAGCGGCCCGATGCGAAGCGAAGCATCGACCTTGTTGGTGTAGGCTTCAAACCTGTCAATCCTGTGGCGATGCCCAATTGCCTGAAGGTTGTTTGATGACGAAGGCAATGTCAGTGGCAATGTTGAATCTCCTTCATCCGACATCAGAGGGTTCGTCCTCTCGATTGTCAGCTCCAAATCCGAAGGAATGTCAAGTTTACCTTTCTCAGTTACGATTTCCATTATCTTGAAGTTTTAGTTTTGAATCTGTTTTCCATTGCATGTTTGTCGCTCAGAGCCTTATCGAGTTGAACGATAGTGATGCCTCTTTCTGCGATAGCTGCAGCCAGCATCCGGCATGAACTTTCCGACAGTTCAAGTGGTGCCGAATTACCTATTGAACCTTGCAAAATCGGCTCGGCATAGCCGCCATCAGCGAAGCCCCTGCTTGCTGAACCGCTGCGGCCATGGCTGCCATGGCGGCGGTATTGGTCGAGATTGGCAAA
>JAGHSL010000024.1 GCA_018065885.1 Candidatus Limimorpha equi | reverse complement strand
AACGATAGGCTCCAAATCCTTGTAATCCTTGTTGAGCTTGACGAAACGCTTCATGTCGCCTGCAATGGCAGGGTCGGCGAGTTGTTCGCCCATCTCCTCCCAGCGGTGCTTTATTGTCTCGAGTTTTTCGGTGATGTCCACGGTTTCAGAATTGTTGGGCAAAGGTACAAAATAATTCGATGCCCAACACTGAAACCGACGCATGAAATATGATTAAAATGCATTGAAGAGATGGTTGTCGTCATCAATGAAAAACAGATGCTTCTCGTCAACCAAATATGCCTTTGACCAATTGTCAGGAAGATGAAGTGTCCATACGATTGATCCTGTCGTATCCACGAGGCTTACTTTGTTCTTTGATTCGAGATAATACAACAATAAATAGTCACCAGTAGCTGTTTGCAATGCGTCCGCAAGGATATAATCTGCTTCAGCAATGCCATGTTTCAGGTCGAAATGGGCATTGTCGTTGTTGAAAGGCAGTTCGAGGATACGGCCGTTTTCGTAGTTGGTGATGATGGGTGCGGCATTGAAATAGGCGTTTTGACCGTCAGCTTTAATCAAACATAGTTTTGTTCCAAGTTGGTGTTTTTCGTTGAATTCAGGGATGAAAGCGTTGTCAACTAGTGATTTGAACCTGATTTCTCCGTTCGATTTCTCCATTCTGCAAAGGATATGCTTTTCGCTTTCTTCCTTTTGTGAAATACTCAGAATAATATCATCCCAACTATTGATTTGAAAGACGCAGTATGCGTATGCATTGGCTATAAAATCGTCGAATCGTAGTGAATCGCGAAAGCGCAAAGGATAGATTGTCTGAATGTTAAGCTGTTCATCCAAACTGATGATGGCACTTCCATTCATCGCTCTGACAACGGAATCTTGGATTCTCTCGTTGAAATAGGTTTCGATGTAGTTTACATTGACGAGCAAGAAAAGCGTGTCGTGAAAGAGGCAACCATTGTCAATTTTGATTTTTCCAAAGTCGGGGATATAAGGCGCAATTTCATTGGCGTATTGTGCTACCCTTTGCCATGTTGTCTCATCCTTGAAAATACTATGGTAAACTGCTGGAATATTTGAGTTAGAAAAATCCTGTGTTTTCAACAATTGGAAATTTGAACCAAAAAGGTGCAGCTCATGATAAGAGAAATCTAAAAAGATAAAGTTCTCTTTTAATGAAACACATCTGCTGTCATTGGACAATGCCATATTTTCCGACAATTGTGCGATTTCTTGCCCGATGCTTTTTCTTTTCGATAGACTTTTGACGATAGGTATCCATTTATCACTTCGGCCGAGTTCCGCATCTAAAAGAAGCCTTCTGTCTTTGTTGTAGTAAATCCAAGGAAAAATGTTGTGTGAAAAGTTTGCGAATACGGAATCGTTGCAAATGATATCAAAACTTCGCTTTATTTTGAAGAACTTATCAGCAAACTTTCTGGCTTCTTTCACGTTGGTTTTCTGGAAGACAAGGTGTATAGGAATTGCTTCATCGATGCTGTCAAGCATCCGATACTGATTGTAGCAATTGGGACAGAGGTTGCTGTTGGCGGTGACGAAAATTTCTTGCCCAAAAGAGTTACATGAATACATAATAATGCAAAGAATGCAAATGATAGTAGTTAATTGATATCTTTTCATAAATACATGGATTTACATTTTTTTAGATTTAAGGAAGGGGTGTAGAAAAAGGTAATGCGTGTAATGTTACGAAATTACCTTTAACTACACCTTTTTCTGTTGATTAGCGACTAATTATATAAGTGGTTTCATCGCCTTGAATGGTGGTGTACAAGACGCTGGATACTTGATATGAGCTACTGCTGCCTCTCTCATATATTTCCAGTTCGTCATTATACACGGTGAAACAACATCCCTCGTTACCTCTGCATCTAATAGTGGTATAGTTTTGTGTGAAAGTTGCTCCTGCAAAGGTACCAGACACTTCTATGTTCAGCGTCTTTGTTTCATTGTTTTGTTTTTGTGGTGTTGCTTCGCTTTTACTGTCTTGATGAGCAAATCCGCTCACAGTTAGCAACATTGTCAGTGAAAGTGCCAAAAGGCTTTTTTTGAAATTAAACATTTTTGTTATTTGTTACATTTAGTTTTGCCTACTCGTTCGCTTTTCGGCTTCCGCGTTTTGTTTTGCAAAAATGGAAAAAATGAGTGTCTTTTTATTGGATATATCATGGAAAACTTATGGAAAAACAACTGGAATTAATTTGTGTAGTTTAATACAAATCAGCATGTTATACTTTTAATTATGTAAGAAAGTTGGAAATAATATGAGCTGAAATGGAAAATAGAGTGATGATTGGGAAACAATTGATGAAAAACGACTATTTTTGCAGAAAAAGATATTATGATAGATACGATTCAGAAGCCAACTAAATTGCATTTGCAGACTCCCGTAGAGAACATGTCAATTGTAATTGATAGTAATACAGGAGTGAAATCTTACCACATTGTCCTTGATTCAGCCAAACAAGACAATCCAATGTCACTGCATTGGGAAATATGCCTTGTTGGTTTGCTTGTAGCTCTTTTGTTGACAGCATTATTGTTTTTTAGAAGAAGAGCCAATGGGAAGAATTCGTCTAAGGAAAATGCCCAGGAGACAGCTTTTAGAAATGATTTGCTACGTCAGTCTGAGGCTTATAAACTATTTGTTAGTAAAGGCTATTTCAATGTAAACAAAAACTCTTCTTTTGCAGTAGTAAAAGAGCAGGAAATTAGGGATTTATGCGATGCCATTGCGGATTTATTTTCCTCTTTTTCCAAATGGCTATACACAAAGGAGTTGCCCGACAAGGATTTCCAGTTCTGCTGTTTGGTGAAATCTGGATTGTCAACTTTTGAACTGGCCGAAATCTATTGTGTTTCCGAGAGTGCCATTTTCAAGCGGAAACAAAAGCTGAAGGAAAAATTAGGCTATAAGTCCGAAAAAAGGACTTTGGATGAGATTTTGCAGGCTATGTAAATGCTTAATACTCAAACATTCCACGTTCACTCCGAATCGTCAGCCGCTTCACATCCGATGCCTCCACATGGCCAATAATCTGACTGTCAATGTTGAACTCCTTGGCAATGGCAATCATCTCGTTGGCGGCCTTTTCGTTGGTGTAGATTTCCAAACGGTGTCCCATGTTGAAGACCTTGTACATTTCGTGCCAATCGGTGCCCGATGCTTCCTGAATCATGCGGAACAATGGCGGTAGTTCCATCATGTTGTCTTTCACGATGTGCAGCTTGTCGACGAAATGCAGCACTTTGGTCTGAGCACCACCGCTGCAATGGATGATGCCGTGAATCTGTTTGCGGAATTCCTTCAGAATCGGTATCATCAATGGAGCATAAGTGCGGGTAGGAGAGAGAATCATCTTGCCGACATCGACGCCTTCGATTTCGGTCGGGTCGGTGAGTTTGTGCGGACCGGAATAAATCAAGTCTTCAGGGATGGAATGGTCGAAACTTTCTTCGTATTTGTCGGCGAGATAGTGGTTTAGCACATCGTGGCGGGCTGAGGTCAGGCCGTTGCTGCCCATGCCGCCATTGTAATGGTCTTCGTAGGAGGCCTGTCCTGATGAGGAAAATGCTACGATGCAATCGCCAGGCTGAATGTTGTTTTCGATGACTTCATCGCGCTTGATGCGAGTGGTGACGGTGCTGTCGACAATGACGGTGCGAACCAAATCGCCCACATCGGCAGTCTCGCCGCCAGTGAGGTAGATGCCGATGCCCAAATTGCGCAGCTTTTCAAGGAAATGTTCCGTTCCATTAATCAAAGCTGAAATGACTTC
>JAGHSL010000375.1 GCA_018065885.1 Candidatus Limimorpha equi | reverse complement strand
TGATGGTCGTTGATGAAATCGAAAGCATGGCGCCAAGGAAAATGCAGTCCATCTTGCTCCAGCCAAGCAGTTTTCCCAAGAAGAACCCCACCACGCACATGGTGACCAATTCAGTCAAAGCCGTGATGCCAACCGTGCCGCCAACTTTCTTCAACTTCTTGAAACTGAACTCCAAACCGATGGCAAACAGCAGGAAAACCATGCCGATTTCGCTCCAAGTCTCAACACTTGTGTGGTCGGTGATGACCGGAAACCACTCGAAATAAGGGCCGATGAGGAAACCCGCAATGATGTAACCCAAAACAACGGGCTGTTTCAACCATTTGAACAACAAGGTCGTAACTCCTGCCGTGACAAGAATCAAAGCTAAATCGGAAAATAGCGCCGGTAAGTCTGACATACGCAAACGATTTTGATTATCGACGGCAAAGTTATAAAAGAAATTAGTGCAATCTTCCGATTTTTTTCTTCAGATAACAAATCCAATTCCATTCTGCCTGCTTTTGGCAGAGTTGTGTTGTTGTTTTGCATCACATTTCAAAAACAACAACACTATGGACAAACATCAATCGCATTACGAAGTACATGCGCTGTTCTGGAAAGAACCGTCAGACAACAAATCCTACCTGAAAGACAGGAAAGACAAACTTTGTCGCATCACGAAAACCTTTTCTTTGGCCGACCTTTATGAGGCACGTCAAGAGGCTTTCGGCTATTACCAAAGCCTTGTTGATGTGCTTTATGAAGCCTTGGGTGGCTGCTACACTGACGACCGTCAAGCCAGAATTGATTTGCAAGCCTTTCTCCGACCCGGATGCGAATCATCGGTAACTCGTATTGGAAAGATGACTTTCGATGATAACATCTTTAACGAAATCGCCGTCTATTGGGTATGTGATGACAAGAAACGTCTCATTTACGGCATTAGCTATCGTTCACAATATGAAGCCAATACGTTGGATGAAAGCATCGTCACGATGGGACACAATCTCATCAAGGAACGCCAACATTATGAATGCCACAATATTCCTTATTCTCAGGAAATTCTTTGCGACATGACCGACATTGGTTTAGGCTTTGAATTTGTCCTGCCCACTCCTTTCGATTGGGAAACCTTTTCCAATGAAAACCTTTGCAAAGACACAAAACTCTTGACCACAAACCACTTTTGACTTGTATTTATTTTGACCTGACATAACTAACATAATATCAATTAATTAAATTACAACAAAATGAAAAAAGTAAACATCATCATTGCAGTCGCCATGCTTGCGACGGGAATCATGCTCAGCTCATGTGAAAACAAGAAACAACTCAAAATGTCGCCTCAAAGCATCGAGATTTCGGGCGACCTACAAGGATGCTTTGAAGTTGTTGACAAAGAAATCGTTGCCACGGAAGGCACTTGGTCAATTTGGAATGTGGAAATGAGACGAACCGACGAGCCTTTCCCTTGGGAAGACGACATCACCTTGGCAAAATTCAGCGAGACGTATGTTGATGGAAGGTCGTATTGTAGAGTCGGATTCGGCTTGGAAACCTTCGGTGAGGACGGCAACCTGATTGCCAAACGCTCAGCGACGGCAACCGGACTTTCTGGTCCCTACAGCGGCGACGACATCCTTGACCTGCTGAAACTGAAGCCCAACGAGACTGGCTTCATCAGATGGGACGGCACCAAAGAGGAAAATGTGAAAGGCAAAATCACTTTTAGAATCACTTCGGCGGTCGAAATGGTTGAAGGCGAAGACAAAACTACAAGTTCGTCCTCCAATTGGGACGAGCTTTTGGACACTTACGAAGCATACGTAAACAAGTATGTCTCGTGCATGAAAAAGGCCATTAGCGGCGACATCAACGTCCTAAGCGAATGTGCAAGCCTGATGGAAAAGACCGAAGAATTAGGCGAGCAACTGGAAAACGCCTCTGGCACGATGACCACCAAACAGATTGAGCGATACACGAAAATCAACATGAAAATGTTGGAGGCGGCTTCGAGCGGTCTTTGAATCTTGATTCAACAAAAAAACACATTGTAATGGCAGCATGTCAGAAAAAAAGCTACATTTGCAAATGAAAATCTATCATCTCGAATTAATTTCCAAAACCGCAAACATAAAAACACATAATAATCTAATATACAAGTCATGAACGATAAAGACAAAAAAATCATTGAAGTGGATAATTCATTTATAGAGAGGTTATCGCTTCTTCTTTGTGGCAATGAAAATGAAAAAGGAATTCTTAAAACATTTGAAGAAAATGAATGGTGCTTTAGGGCATCTGAAGAAAATGTTCGTTCTGAGATCATCGATCCTATTTTGAAAACTGTCGGATGGGAAATCCCATATTTGAGAAGAGAAGATCATAATAGAGACTATCTTCTTTGTTCTCAAAAATATGCTGGAAAAGATTCAACAAGGATTGTCATTGAAGCTAAGAAATATAGAGAACAATTAAAAACCAGTTCAGAAGGAGATGATAATTCCCAGAATAGCCCAGAAGATCAACTTGTCGGCTATATAAACGACAAAAACGAAGCTCACTATACTGAATTCGGAATATTAACTAATGGAATAAGATGGTGTTTGTACCAAAATGATAAATGCATTGGAGAAATAAACATCAAAGAAATAAAAGAGAAAACCGTAGAGATTTGCAGTTTTTTTAAACTTATATCTTTTGAATCATTAAGACACCATACTATTGATGATTACAACATTGAGCATATTGAATGCAAGAAAAACAGATTTGAACCTATGCCACCCAATTCCATTGTAATTGATAGAGAAGTGTTTCTGCCAAGAAACGGGAAACACGCTCATTGTTATGCTAATTATTGTGTAATAGAAAAATGTTTAAAGAAAGAAGGTAAAGCAAAATTGTTTGAAAAAGAATTCTTTAGGGATATTGTTTTCGACGGAAAAAACAAGAGCAAAGAATGGCGAACAAACCATATTTCCGAAACAGATAATTCCGTGAAGATGATTGGTGACTACAATATTTACGATAAAATGACCCTTTTACAAGAAATTAATTCCACACTTGATTTGGGCTTAATGATTACCGCAAATTATTTTGAAAAATAAAGGCATTGGAATCAATTTTTACTTTCTTAACGAGATAGTGTTTTCGTTCCCTTGCACAACAAACGACTCTGCCATTTTCAGGCGGAGTTTTGTTTTGCTGACAAAAGACAAAATCGTCAAGGCATCAGAAACCTCAAAAATCGGATTCTGAATCTTGCGAAAAGGATTATTCGCTACTTTTGTCTTTTGAAAATTAACGCATCATGGACAAACTCATCAAATGCATCTGGATTGCCAACACCATTGCCGACACGAAAGACCAAGGCATCACGCTGAAAGAACTGAACGACAGATGGACGCGCGAGGACGAAAACGATCCCATCCCGGAACGCTCGTTCCACAACTACCGTCAGTATATCGCCGATGTCTTTTGTATTGACATTGAATGCGACAAGAGCCGCAACGCCTACTACATCCCGCAAGGCGAACGCGATGAAATGCTCGGCAACGACCTGAAAATGTGGTTGCTTCACAGCTTCGCCATCAACAACCGCCTTTCCGCCGACCTCAACCTGCGCAAAAAAGTACAATTTGAGCGCATCTCTGGCGGCATCGAACATTTGGACAAACTGATGGAAGCCTTGCAAAAGAATTTGGGAATTGAGATGCAGTATAGAAGATATTACGGCATCGACGACCTCAAGACTTACCATTGCAAGCCACTCGCCATGAAACTTTTCAAGCAACGCTGGTACCTCATTGCTCGCAACGAAAAGGACGAAACGCGCTGTTTCGCCCTCGACCGTATCGACCGACTTGAACTGACCCAAACGCCTTTCAAAACGCCAGAAGACTTTGACCTTGAAGCACATTTCAGGGATGCTTTCGGCATCTATGTCGAACCCGACCTGCCGACGGAAACCATTCTTGTCAAGGCCGACACCGACCAAAGCAACTTCCTGAAAGGCTTGCCTTTGCATCACAGTCAGCGCATTGTGGAAGAAATCGATGACTACACCGTCTTTTCATGGCATCTGAAACCTTCCTACGACTTCATCCAGCAACTGCTCACGATGAACGCCCACATCGAGGTTTTGGAACCGCTTTCGCTGCGCGAGAAAATCAAGACGCTGGTAATGGCTATGATTTCGAAATATTGAGGCAAGACATTTTAGACGACAAAAGCCAACCAGCAATTGAGTTCGGCAGCCTTGAGACAGAACAAAAAGCCGAGAGCTTCACAAGCAAAGCCCCCGGCAAAAAAGCGATATGTTGGTTTTTGGTTTTTAGTTCGGTTGGTATTCGGTCAAGCCCGCCATCAGTTTCTTGCGGACGTAGAAGATACGGCTTTTCACGGTGCCTATCGTGATGCCTAATTTTTCCGCAATTTCCTTATACTGAAAGCCTTGGTTATACAAATCAAACGCTTCGCGGAAGTTGCAATCCACACGTTGGATGGCGTTTTCGAGTTCCGCCGTGTGCAGCATCGCCTCGGGATTGTCCTCGTAACGCTCGGAACAGGTGTTGAGGTAATAGAGATCCTCGGTCTGGTCGATGAAGGTGTTGGCCTTCGAGTCGCGGCGGTAGTTGTTGATGAAAATGTGCTTCATAATGGTATAAAGCCACGCTTTCAGGTTGGTGTTCTCACTGAATTTGTCCTTGTAAATCAGTGCTTTCAAAAAGGTTTCTTGTGTCAGGTCCTTGGCTGCATCTGCATTGCCGACGAGCTGCCTGGCATGGCCCTCTAAGAACCCTTGCATAGAAACCAGGCTGAGATTGAATTCGGCGGTACTCATAGCTCTTCTTTTTTATTGATAAAAACGATAATTTGTTTGTTACTATTTCGATTTGCGAAAGTACAACATAAACAAGTCGCTCAAACATTTTGTTTACTATTTTTGAAACTGATACTGATGATTGATATATTGATAAATTCAATAATAATTTTTCTCAATTTGGCACGCAAAGATTTGATAATTTTGCAACACTAAAATGAGACTATGATACGCAAGATATACAAATTCGGAGGCGCCTCGGTGAAAGAGGCCGAAGCCGTGCGCAACTTAAAGCAAATCGTTGAAAATCATAAGAATGAAGACATTCTTTTGGTCGTTTCCGCCATGGGCAAGATGACCAATGCGATTGAAAAAGTGCTGGCCGATTTCCGCGCCCACGACGGACAATTGGGGTGGGAAGCGATGACTCCAATTATGGAATTCCACGAAAAAATCATCACCGATTTGTTCGAACCCGAGAAGGTTGATGCGGTTATCGAGAAAATCACACTGCTTCTGATTGAACTTTACGACAAGTTGCAGGACACGCACAAGGCCTACGACTACCAGTACGACCAGACCGTGTGCTATGGCGAACTCATATCCACCACCATCATAGCGGCCTACCTCAACGAAAGCGGCATCCCGACCCGCTGGCTCGATGCTTGCAAATATGTCATCACCGACGACACTTTCCGCTCGGCCAGTCCCGACTGGAACGAAACACGCCTGCGTATTCAGAAGCTCGACACGGAGCACATCCGCGGGCTGGTCTGCCTCACGCAAGGCTTCATCGGCAGCACCAATGGCGGCAAACACGCCACCACCCTTGGGCGCGAAGGCTCCGATTTCACGGCCGCCATCTTCGCCAACTGCCTTGATGCCGAAGAAGTCACCATTTGGAAAGACGTCGACGGTCTGCTCAATGCCGACCCGAAGCGTTTCAAGGAAACGGTCAAGATTCCGCATATCAGCTATTCCGAAGCCATCGAACTGGCTTTCTATGGTGCCAGCATTATCCACCCGAAGACCATCAAGCCGCTGCAAAACAAGAACATAAGGTTGAATGTGCAGTCGTTCGTCCACCCCGATATGGAACCCAGCGTGATTGACAAGGAAAACGGCATGACCATTCCGTCACACATTGTGAAAGACAATCAGACATTGGTGAGCATTTCGCCACGCGACTTCTCCTTTATGAACGAGCACAACCTGAAGACGGTTTTCGAAGTCTGCGATGAGCTTCGTATCCATGCCAACATGATGCAGACCTCAGCCCTCACCCTTTCCATCTGTTTCGACCACGACGATGCCAAGCGCGAAGCCTTGATGGAATCGCTCAAGGAATCGTTCAGCGTGAAATACAACGAAAACCTTCAGCTTTACACCATCCGTCATTACGAGGAAGGCTTGGAGAAAGCTTTCATTGCAGGCCGGAAAATCTATTTGGAGCAACGCAGCCGCGCCACAGCGCAGTTTGTCATCGGATAAAAATTCGGGACACCTTTCCCGAAAAAACGAATCTACACAAAAGTGCAAATCAAAGAATATAAAATACTTACAGAAAAGTCACCTTTACATTTTGTAATATGATCCCAAAATGTTTGCGAACCATTTTGCAGGCAGCAAACGTTTCAAGAGCACGGAGAGCTTTTGTTCGAAAGAGGCCACCACATAACCATGTTTTGGGTTTTTCATATTAATTATGCGGCTGATTTTCTCCGCCAAGACAATCGGTTTCAATCCGCCATTTTCGTCATGTTCAATCTTTCCCATCGATTCGGTGTATGTCTTGTAAGCCGATGCAGCTTCAGAATTGCTGATTTTCTTACGGTTAGCTGTAAACCCCGTTGAAAAATCACCCGGACGCATTACAACCGTCTTGATACCCAAACTGCGGGTTTCGAGGCGCAAGGCCTCGCAATAGCCTTCGATGGCAAACTTGCTGGCGGAATAAAATCCCTGAAACGGCAAACCCATCAAACCGCCAATGGAACTGATGGCAATGATGCGGCCACCGCCCTGCCGACGCATAAACGGCAACACGGCATTGACACAATGCACCAGACCCATGAAATTAGTCTCCATTTGCAAGCGCACTTCATCTTCGGTGGCAAACTCTATCGGTCCGCCGATGCCCATACCGGCATTATTGACCAAGACATCAATGCGGCCTTCTTTTTCAACAATTTGATTGACAATATTTTGAACCGCTTCCGCATCTCTGACATCCAGATTCAGATAACGGATTCCATCAACATGCTCGACTTCGCGGCGCACCGTGCCATACACCACATTTCCTTGCCGGGCAAGCAGACGCGCCGTTTCAAGTCCAAACCCCGATGATATGCCGGTAACGAGAATGACCATAATCAGAGAACTCCTTCCTTTTTGAATGCAGCCGTGATTTTTTCGACGGCGAAATCAACCTGTCCGAAAGTATGCGTTGCCATCAGCGCAAAACGGATCATGCTGTCGGTCGGCGGAACCGCAGGCGGAATTACCGGCGTGACAAAAACGCCATCGTCGACAAGATTGACACTCAAGCGCAAGGCTTTTTCCACATCGTGAACGAAAAGCGGAATGATGGGCGTTTCGCTGTGGCCGGTTTCAAAACCACGGTCGCGGAACTGTCGGCGGGCATAGTCCGAAACATCCCAAAGATGCTGAATCCTTTCGGGTTCGCTCAGCATAATGTCGATGGCTTTCGACACCGAAGCGATATTTGAAGGCGGCATGCTCGCGCTGAAAATCAAGGAGCGTGCGTTGTGCTTCAGGAAATCAATGACAATATTGCTGCCTGCGATGAAACCGCCCAAAGAGCCAAACGATTTGGAGAAAGTGCCCATGATGAGCGACACCTTGTCGGTCAGGCCGAAATGCGAAGCCGTTCCCCTGCCTTGCTCGCCGATGACGCCCAAGGCGTGAGCATCGTCAACCATAATGTCGGCATTGTATTTTTGAGCCAATTCCACGATTTCCGGCAAACGCACGATGTCGCCTTCCATCGAAAAAATGCCATCTACGACAATAAGTTTCATGGACGACGGATTGCAGAATTTCAGTTTCTGCTCCAAACTTTCCATGTCGTTATGCTTGTATTTCAACGTTTTGCCAAATGCCAAGCGGCTACCTTCAATGATGGAGGCGTGGTCGAGTTGGTCGAGAATCAGATAGTCGTTGCGTCCGCAAAGAGCTGAAACAGACCCCAAATTTACCTGAAATCCAGTGCTGAAACAAACGGCGGCTTCCTTGCCAACCAGTTTCGCCAGCTTTTCCTCAAGTTCCACATGAATATCAAGGGTACCGTTAAGGAACCGTGAGCCTGAGCAACTTGTTCCATACTTCTCAATGGCGGCCTTGGCTGTCTCTTTCAATCGCGGATCATTAGCCAAGCCCAAATAGCTGTTCGACCCAAACATCAGCACGTCCTTGCCTTTGTATTTCACGACAGTGCTTTGTTCCGACTCAATCGCCCTATAGTAAGGATATGTTTTTTTCTCACGGCTTTCTTTGGCCATGGTGTATCTTGCGCAATTTAATTCCAGTAGACTCATGGATAAACAATTGACATTCAACGTTTAACTTACAAACTATCATCGGCTTCCAAATCCAACAAATCAAATCATCGAACCGAGAACCAACGACATGAAAAAGTTTGCAAAAATAGAAAAAAAGCGACATTCTTATTAATGAAGTGGTCAAAATTAAACTGCAACATAGATTGGGTGTCGGTTATCAGTCAGTAAATTGTTCAAATACCCAAAGCGTCCAAATGTCCAAATGTCTAAATGTCTAAGAGTCCGAATCACGCATAACCCTAAATTCAAAATGTAAACTAAATTTGAACAAGCACTAAATGTGTCTAATTCTTAACATTGTAACACTACAACCAGCCATAAGTCCGGTTTTTCCCGAGCTATGGCTGAATATAGCATATTTTAGGCAATTAGACAATGGTTTTTCGGCGAATGTTTCAACAGTCATTTCCAACCAAATCCCAATTCTTTTGTTATTTTTGCAGATTGAAAATTCTTAAAGTCATGGGCATCTATCTGAATCCGAACAACGAATTGCTTCGTCAGGACCGCAAAGCGAAAATATTCGTTGACAAATCGCTGATTATTGCAGAATTAAACGAGCTTGTCAATTCGAGGGAGAAATTCCTTTGCATTTCCCGTCCGCGCCGTTTCGGCAAAAGCATGGCGGGTAACATGATTTCGGCCTATTATTCAAAAGGCTGCGATTCAAGAGAATTATTTAAGGATTTGAAAATTGCCCAAGACAAGAGCTTTGAGGATTATCTCAACAAGCTGAATGTGATTAAATTCGACCTGAACGCTCTATACAATAACCACAAATGGAAAGACGTTGTTGCCGTCATAAATAAGCGGCTGCGTGATGAGTTTGTCGAAGAGTTTCCGAACATAAAGTTTGGTGAAGACGACGATTTGGAATATTGCATGATGAAGGTTTACGCCAAGACGGGTGAAACATTCGTCGTCATCATTGATGAATACGATGTTCTCGTCAGGGAGAAAGTGTCTGATGAAATGTTTAAGTCATACCTTTCTTTCCTCAACGGCCTATTCAAGAACACCGACCTTTCGCCAGCCATTTCACTCGCTTACCTTACTGGTATTCTGCCAATTGTACGCGATAAGATACAATCAAAACTAAACCTTTTCAACGAATATTCAATGACCGATGCGGGGCGTTTCACGGAGTTCGTCGGTTTTACAGCTGAAGAGACCCAAGACCTTTGCGAACAATACGGCATGGATTACGAAGAATGCAAACGCTGGTACGACGGTTACGACTTAGGGGCGGTCAAGGAGATTTTCAGTCCACGCTCGGTGGTGAGCGCGATGGAAAGAAAATGGTTCGGCAGCTATTGGACGCAAACCGGTTCTTACGAAGCCCTGAAAAACTACATCCTGATGGATTTCAAAGGCATCCGCGATGATGTCGTGACGATGATAGGTGGTGGGAAAGTTCATGTCGAAGTGGATTCCTATTTGAACACGATGACTGATTTCCATTCAAAACATGACGTTTTCACATACCTTATTCATTTGGGCTATCTCGCATACGACAGGGCAATGCAACTTTGCTACATCCCAAACGAGGAAATCCGCAAACAATGGGTGATTTCAGTCCAATATGAACAAGACTACATGCCAATCATCAAACTCGTGGAAGATTCCAAGACCTTGCTTGACGCTACGATAAACAAGGACGAAGAAGCCGTTGCCGCCGCCTTGACGGAAGCTCACACTCGAACCACTAATCCGCTGACCTACAACAATGAAGCATCGTTCCAAAGCGCAATAGGCTTGGCTTATTTCTACGCAAACACAAAATACACCGTCATCAAGGAGTTGCCGACAGGCAAAGGTTATGCGGATTTGGCTTTGATTCCATACATTCCGAACATCCCTGCCTTAATCATTGAACTAAAAAACAACAAATCAGCGGAATCGGCAATCAATCAAATCAAGGAAAAGAAATACGATGATTTGTTAGAGCATTACCGTGGCAATTTGCTTTTTGTCGGCATCAATTACGACCCGAACACAAAGGAACACCAATGTCGGATTGAGGAATGTACGATTGAATAAAGCCGACATCATTCCGCTTTCGGATTTTGCAGATAAGGCATTTTCGCCATTTTTTCGACCTCAAGCGAAGGATAGCCGAAATCCTCGACCACTTTGCCATAAAGCAGATACACGCCATCGCCTTGAAACGGATAGATTTTCAGCGCATTAGGGAAATGCACCGTGTCGAACATCTCGCCATTGCAATCTGTGAAAGTGCCCAAAGCCATCAGGTCGCCTTTGGCGGTGTGAACGTATTTCACCGTCACCAATTTGCCTAACATTCTGAATTTTCGGCCAATGAAATTCGCCATTTGCACCGCCATCAGTTCGCCACGGAAGCGCGTCTGCAACATATCGAACCACGACATCGACACAGGAAAACCGTACAATTCGATTTCATCGTAAGCGTTTTCCAAAGCGTTGGTCTTGAAATCGGGAAATTCAAAATGCTGGGTTTCAACATTGAAAAGCGTTGCCGAAGGTTCCAATTTCGCCTGCGATTTGTTGAGATGCGCCATCCAAAGCAGTTCCGCCTTGGTTTTCTTCGTGAACGAAAACGCGCCGCCACGCACCAAAAGCACCAATTGGTTCAACTCAAAAGGAACGCGCGACACGAAATCGTCAAGACTTGCAAACGCGCCGTTGGTTTCGCGCTCGGCAATGAATTTTTCGGCAAACTTTTGGTCGATGCCCTGCAAATGGACAAAGCCCATGAAAACCGTTTTTCCATTCAGCGAAGTGAGATATAGGCTTCGGTTCACGCAAGGCAAATGAATGTTCGCTCCCATGCGTTTTGCTTCGTTCAGATAGACCCAAGTCTGATAGAATCCGCCAAAATTATTGACGACAGCCACCTGAAATTCAAGCGGATAATGGCTTTTCAGATAAAGGCTTTGGAAACTTTCAACCGCATACGAAGCCGAATGTGCCTTTGAAAACGAATAGCCCGAAAACGACTCAATCTGCCGCCAGATTTCCTGAACCAATTCGTCGGGATAAGATTTCGCCTTGCAATTATCAAAAAAATGCTGTTTCGTCGCCTCAAAATCCGACCTGTCGCGCATCTTGTGTCCCATCATGCGGCGTAGCACATCGGCATCGGCCAAATCCAAGCCAGCAAAATAATGACAGACCTTCAGCACATCCTCCTGATAAATCATCACGCCGTATGTCTCTTCCAGCAAATTCTTCAAGACTGGATGCTTATAATCGACACTTTCAGGATGATGAAACCGATAAATGTATTCGCGCATCATGCCCGACTTGGCTACACCAGGACGCACAATTGAACTTGCTGCGACAAGCGTCTTATAATCAGAGCAATGCAATTTTCGCAACAAACCACGCATGGCAGGACTTTCGATATAAAAACAGCCATTTGTTTCCGCTTTCAGCAGTTGCCGTTTGACAAGTTCATCGTTTTTCAAGCACTCAATCCGATGAATGTCAAGACTGATGCCACGCGATTGCCGAATCATTTCAACGGCATCGCGGATATGTGCGATTCCCCTTTGACTGAGCACATCGATTTTTTCAACGCCCAGTTTTTCAGCGGAATACATATCGAATTGCGTGGTCGGAAAACCTTTCGGCGGCAAATCCAAAGCGACAAAATCGGTGATTGGATCTTCCGTAATCAGCACGCCGCCCGCATGAATGGAACGCTGGCAGGGAAAATCCTGCAATCTCTCAGACAAAGCCAAGATTTGTCGTGCCAAGTCGCTACTCTGCGCAAAAGCCTGCGGATTGCGCTCCATCAAATCGATTTCCGATTTCGGCAAGCCATGCACCTTGCCCAATTCGCGGCAAAGCGAATTTTGCTGAAAAGTCACCGTTGCGCCAAGCAAAGCCACATGATCGCTGCCGTATTTCTTAAAAATGTAATCGATAATCACATCGCGTTCTTTCCACGAAAAATCGAGGTCGAAATCAGGCGGCGAGGTGCGTTTCGGATTCAAGAACCGTTCAAAATACAAGTCCAATTCGATTGGATCTACATCCGTGATTTTCAAACAATAAGCCACAACACTATTGGCTCCGCTTCCCCTTCCCACATGATAGAATCCTTGCGACATGGCAAAACGGACAATGTCCCAGGCAATGAGAAAATAGGCACAGAAATTCATCCGCTCGATGATTTCCAGCTCTTTTTCAATGCGCCGATAAGCCGTCTTGTTGGATTTTCCATAACGGTAGAACATGCCATCGAAGGCAAGTTTCCGCAGCAATTCGCGGTCATCGAACACATTATCGGTGAAACATTTCCTGTTTTTTATTTCGTCATTCAAATTGATCTCGCAATGATCCAACAAATTTGCCGTATTTTCAATCAATTGAGGATAAAGCACATACGATGTTTTCAAACGCTCCAATGAAAGAAAAATCTCATCCTCGGTGGCGCAATCCGCTTTTTCGAGACGCGAAATCAAAACATTCTTATCAATGGCACGCAAATTCTGATGCAACTGAAAATCATCTTCATCGGCGAAAGTGAGCGGCTGCATCATCACAAGTTTATCGAGATAATCGCAACGGAAAAGTTTCGTCAGCTGCGAAAGCCTCACACCCAAAAATTCATTCTCGCGCAACAAATTCGGATTGCGTTTCCCAAAGGGATACATCACGAAGACATGCTCCCACTGCGGCGCTTGCTCTGGATAAGGTAACTTGCTGATATTATGCTGCGTAAGAAAAATATTCAGTTCGGCATAACCTTGGTTATCCTTTGCCAAAGCCACATACAGCAATTCGTTTCCATTGCGGAACTCACAACCCGCCACAGGTCTCACATTCAACTTTTTACACTCAAAAATGAAATCCACTACGCCCATCGTCGTATTGATGTCAGTCAAAGGCAAAACGCGATAACCGAAAGCGGCAGCCTTGGCGACCAAATCCGCAATCGGCATCGTACCATAACAGAGACTGTTGTATGAGTGAACGTTGAGATACATTTTAGACTATTTGACTTTTGGACATTTAGACTTGTAGACTTTTGGACTGCGAGGTTTCGGGAGCGCGAGATTGCGAGATTTTAACTTTTTGAATAATTTTGAACTTTTGATTACTGATAACTGTAAACTGATAACCAATAACTAATTACTACGAAAAACAAGCGGCGCGTTGGACGGCATTTTTGCCGAAACGGAGACGGATTTTATCCATAGCCGAATAAAGTTGTGTCAGTTCTGCATTGTCATCAAAAAGATTAAGTTGCTGACTTCCTGACACTAATTTACTAAATCGGACACCAATCAGGCGATCCATCATGCGGCGGTTGTAAAGTCTGTCGAAAATACCATTGACCGTTTCCAAAAGCAAATGGTCAAACGAAGTGTACGGTATGCGATGCTGCATGTCGTGCGTATCGAAATTTGAATAACGGATTTTAACCATCACACAACCAGCGAGTTTTTGCTGACTACGCAAGTCGAAAGCCAAATGCTCAACCATCGTCGCCAAGCAACAGCGAATCGACTTTATGTCAATCGTATCTTGCTCAAAAGTGCGCTCTTCGCTCATCGATTTCTGTTCAAAATACGGGCAGACAGGCGTCTCGTCGTGGCCGTTGGCCTTTTTCCAAATGTCGAGGCCGTTTTTGCCCAAAGCCTGCTGCACCGCCACCGGAGGCAGATGACGCAACACGCCAATCGTATCAACACCCATGGAACGCAGCAAGCCGTAAGTCTTTTCGCCCACCATCGGAATTTTGCGCACCGAAAGCGGATCGAGGAAGCTATTAATATAAGGTGTAAGCACGTGCAGTTCGCCATTCGGTGTTGCCTGTCCCGTGGCGATTTTCGAAACCGTCTTATTTTCCGAAAGGCCAAACGAAATGGGCAAGCCCGATTCGCGGAAGATTTTTTCGCGCAACTCGTGCGCCCATAGTTCGCAATTGTGAAAACGGTCCATGCCCGTAAGGTCGAGAT
>JAGHSL010000125.1 GCA_018065885.1 Candidatus Limimorpha equi | reverse complement strand
TGTTATTTTATCATTACCGTTAAATAACCAGCCTTCTTGTGAAGGCACTGTATTTATGCAAAATTACGAGGTTTTTTCAATTGAAAAACAAAATTCCGAACTTTTTGACGATTTCACTCCGAACTTTATGATGATTTCACTCCGGACTTTATGATGATTTCACTCCGAACTTTTTGACGATTTCACTCCGAACTTTTAGCCAAGCAAATCACATTTTTCTTCATAAAAAGTGAAAGCCTGTTTCATTGAAATGCTGGCTGAACGAAAAAACTCCGCCTAAATTCTTGCTTTTTCCAAAATTCACTATATTTGCCCCAAAATAAAAACATTTGAGCCATGAAACGATTTGTTGCAATTGCATTATTACTTTTAGGAAGTTTTTCTCTTTTTGCCCAGCAATGGGAAATCAATATTGAATTAAATGATATCCTTGGAATCTTGCAAGATGGTTGTACGAATGAAAAAAACGAAGTCATCTGTGTTGGTTATTACGAAGCGTATGCCTTTGCCGTCATTATTGCCGAAGATGGCACATATACATCTAAGACTTATATGGAAGAAGGCAAAACTTCTGAGTTTACTAGCATCTTGATGCTCGACAACGACCATTATTTGGTTACAGGTCTATTGTCTAATGTGGGTTCTTCGGAAAATTTTTTTTGGATTGCCATAATAGATAGTAACCTAAACATCTTGCACTCCACTTACAAGGAGCAGCGTGATGGATTTGGCAATTTCGGAGGAGGCAAAGCCTGTGTCGATACGGATGGAACTATTATTGTGTCTGCTTTTGAACTGAAAGTTGAGAATGAATTAAATAGAAGAGTTGGTGTATTGATGAGAGTAACGCCTGGTGGCGATATTATCAACTGCCAATATTTATACAGGGAATACCCTGACCCGTTGTTCTACTTTCATTCGTTTTTGGTGAGAGACTTGATGATGGTTCCGTCCACTGGTGAGATGATGGTTCTTGGATGTGGCAGTGGTGGAATTTTGTCAATTACATTCTTCAACTATGATTTTGAATACTGCCGTAGCTATTTGCTGAAAGACCAGCAAGATAATCACCTTTTTGAAAAAGCTGCGAATTCAGATTGTTGTTTGGACGAAAACACATTCCTACTGGTTGGTTGTCAGCAGGATGACTCAGGAAACAATAAGCCACACCTCTTGTATGGAAAGACTAACTTTCAGGGAAGTATTTTTCAAAAGACAGAGATTAATAGGCAAGACACCTTGAACTATTGTGCATCATTCCAAAGTATGGCGACGGCGGACGATTCAACGATATTTTTGATGAGCAATTGCAGGATTGGCCATTGGGCTGCTCCTGCCAATTCGGAAATCTATTTGGCCAACACGGATTTGGAGATACTTGGCAGCAAGCATTTCTTTGATGAATCAGGTTCTTTTCCGTCATTCATTGTGGCTACAAAAGACCAAGGTTGTATCTCTGTAAGCATAGAAAACAAACGAGTTATACGTGTCAAGAAATTCCTTCGTGAGGATTTCAATCCGATTCCGTGTTCGGTGAAGAATGTGTCGAAAGAGCAAATCAAGGCAACAGTTTTCCCCAATCCCGCCGGCGATGAAATCCATTTCGATATTTCGGAACTTCCTGCTGGCAAGGAACACCGCATCAGCATCAGCGATGCCATGGGGCGCACGGTCATGAGCCGCATCATCCGTGGCGAGGGCAATATACTCACTTTGGGCGTGTCATCTTTGCCGTCTGGCATTTATACCTATCGAATCTATAACGCTGAAAATGAGATTGTGAGTGGAAAATTCGTGAAGGAATGATTGTGTTGGCATAGACGCTCAATTTTTCAAGCAACCGATGGGTTTCATCGAGGCACTTGGCCAATGCAATTATCCCGATTTCAATGAATTTTTCTGAACAAAAAATATTTTCGTGACATTTTGGCAGAATTTCGTATTTTTGCCATTTTGTAGAAAAGCAAATAATTAAAACATAATACAATGAAAATTTCTTATAACTGGCTGAAACAGTACATCAATTGCGAATATTCGGCAGAAAAGGTCAGCGAAGTGCTGACATCAACAGGCTTGGAAGTTGAAGACCTCACCCCGTTCGAATCCG
>JAGHSL010000443.1 GCA_018065885.1 Candidatus Limimorpha equi | reverse complement strand
CTTTCCCTCCTCCGCAAGGCCCTTCTGGGAGACAGAAGTGGCGGCTATTGCGCAGGGGCGCACCTCTTCCCATTCCGAACAGAGAAGTTAAGCCCTGCCGCGCCGATGATACTGCAGACACTGTGGGAAAGTAGGTCGCCGCCCACCCTTAACGAAAACCCTGACCAACAAGGCCAGGGTTTTTTGTTTGCATATAGATTTGCATATCTTGTTTTTATGTATCTTTACCGCCCAATTCAATTTGACTTATGAAGAGGCTACTTTTTGTTTTTTTGTTGGCTTTTCCTCATTTTTTGCAGGCGCAAAGAATTACTGCTGAGGAATATATTTCGATTTACAAGGATATTGCAATCCGTGAAATGCGCGAACATAAAATTCCTGCTTCTATTACCTTGGCTCAAGGTCTTTTGGAGTCAGGCTGTGGCAATAGTGAGCTTGCACGCGTGGCTAAGAATCACTTTGGCATAAAATGTCATAAGGAGTGGACGGGTAATACCTTTACCATGGATGATGACGAGAAAAATGAATGTTTCCGTAGTTATGAAAATGCCGAGGAATCATTTGTAGATCATTCGCTTTTCCTGGTAGGAAGAAATCGTTATGCAGCGTTGTTTGATTTGGAAATTACTGATTATGAGGGGTGGGCGAAGGGATTGAAGGCTGCTGGTTATGCTACTAATCCTAAGTATGCGCAGCTTTTGATTGCCCGAATCAATCAATATGACTTGACGCGCTTCGACCGTGAAGCTTTAAATATTAAGGAAGAAGAAACAACTGTTTCAGAACCTATTCCTGAGCCTCAATTGTCAGAAAATCAGTTTGAAGATTTCGGTTTGCTTTTTAATCCGGATGTGAAATCAGCCTTCGAAATTGTTGATATGACGGATTTGGGTCGTTTCATTTATCTCAATAATGGTGTGAAATTCATTTATGCCAAAGAGGGCGAGACACCTAAATCAATAGCTAAGGAATTGGGTATTCCTATGCGTCAAATTGCTGATTATAATTATATTTCAAGTCCAAAGGATTTCGTTTTCCTCAGTGGCGATGTGGTTTATATCGTTCCTTTAAAGAATAAATGTAAACATCCATCGACCTTTAATGTCGATGAAACTATGACTATGCGTGATGTGGCTTTGCGTTTTGCTGTGAAGCTGGATAAGCTACAGAAATACAATAAGAATCTTGGAAAAGTGGTTAAGCCTGGAACAGTGGTGAAATTGAAACGGTAACAATTAGTCTATATTCAAGTTAGTAACGCTAAAAAAATAAGTTGCAACACATCTAAACATTAGCCATTGATTTCCTGTTGAACGCAAATTTCCATAAATTATCCCAAAATTGGTGTGAATTAACTGATATACATTTAATTATAAGTAGGTAGTCAAAATTAAGCTGCAAAATAAATCTTCTCATTTCGACAAGCTCAATGAGCTGCAAATCAGCTTGCTGACATCCTTTTCCAAGGGCGTGACGATGTCGAAGCACCGAACTAATATGTAAACTAAATTTGCTTACCTGCTTAACATTCCCAAAATCGCTCATCCTTTTTTTAAAAATCCATACCTTTGCCCTCATGAATTGTAAGGACGAAATAAAACGAAAGAAAAGCTATTACGACGGCTTGGAAAAGGCGGCCGCCATGGCCGTCAACGATGATTTCCGCAAGGATTTGGACGAGATTTTCAACGACGATTCGGTGAGCGACACTATCAAGCAGGCGCTTAGGTTTTGGACAGATACCGTTGGGCCTTTTGGCAATGCCTTAGCCTTTATCGTCAACAACCGCTTCATCCTTGAAGAAAAAGATTCCATCATCGGCAGCGACGACGGCTCGCCTGCCTTGCTGCCCGAGGAAATCTTCAACACGCTTTGTCGACTTGCGCCTTTTACTATTCGCGAGTTTCTCGCCGTTCTCCCCATCGACACACTTATCAACGAACAGTTGCTGGAGACTTGTCAATCCAACAACAAGGATGTCTTCGTTAAGCTGATTACCGATATCCATTGCGACTTGACACCGCTTTCGCGATTGTGCCAAAGCTGTTGGGACGACAACCAATCGGGCATAGAAATCAGCCAAGATGAAACCGACTTCCTGTATCTCCTCGACGGTCTGTCCGACAAGCCTGCCGTCAATGCTTCGGAACGCAGGTTTCAACAGGCCGTCAAGCAGCTTTATCCTTCCGCCGAGCTCATCGATGACATCGATGACCCAAACTTTGATGCCAATCTCGAACAATATTTCATTGACTACCAATATTTTTGCGTGAATATTTTCGAAAATAACCTGCGTTATTACCTCGAATGGTACGACGATTTCCAGCCCATGGAACACAAGACGCTTGCCCCTTTTCTTGAGCATCCTTGGGCCATCGAACTAAAAAAGAAGATTGAAGCCGAAGCTCAAACCGAAAACGTTCCATTTCATTTGCCAGCCGATTTCTTCGCCCTCAAGAACCGTTCGAAAGTGCGCAATGAACACCTCAATCCGAAACTGGAACTTATTAATAAAGGTGCAGCAAACTTAACCGAATTCATCAATTACCTGGCCGAGCATGGCTATATCGAAGCCAGCCTTGAGACGAAGTCGCTTCTTGCCTACCGTCTCACGGGTTTCGGTCGCCCCGAAGGTGATTTGCTTCCCATTTTCTGGTGCGGTCAGAACGGGAAATCGTATGAGTTAATCTATATTGTCAAGCACATTTCTGAGCGCGGCGATTACAGGAAAATGCGGCAATTCTTTACCGGTCCTGAATGGGTGGAAGGACACGACAGCAGTTATGCCCTTGCCGCCAACTCCGAATTCCGCCGTGCTTTGGAAGAGTTTTATCCTGAAATCTTCCCTTTCGAGAAGCAAACTTCGCAACGATAGACTTTCTTAAAACTAAGGCAATTATGTACTTTTTGACCCCATAGAGGTTTATCTTATCAGCGTCCGCCAGAAATGGACTTGCGTTAACAATGCCATATTAGCATGATTCGCCCGATTCGCGGTTCTTTCTCTATGTCCGGCAGGAAAACACACTACAACACAAATCGATTTATAACCGCGATTGCCTTTCTTTTTGACCGCGAATTTTGCGAATTTAGCGAAATCGAAGATTCGACGTAGTTAATAGGAATCCGCTTCGCGTATTCCTTGACTTCGTTGAGGATTCTCTGATTTCCGCGCTGCGTCCGATGTTTGGATCTAAAAACATATAGATGCCAAAAACAATTATCTCATTGTTTTTTAGAAAGATAATGGTTTCTACATCTCTCTATTTTTAACTACATTTCGTGTCGGCGCATTTATTGTGCCTATATTCGCCACCAAATTTAAACCGATGACGTTATGGATGACCAAAAACAGGAAGATAATCTTGAGAAAAAGGAAGATAATGATGGCTGCGGCTGGGCTGTCGTGATAGTGTTGATAGTCCTTGCCGTTATTGCCTTGGTGGTGTATGGTTCCGTGCGGTTTTACCGTTGGATAGGGAAGACGTTAGGCTCAGGCTATTTTGGCATAATAGCTTGCGTTATTGTGCTGAATATCGTTTTGGACATCATCTTGCTCCGCAATCGTGACAAATAGAATTAAGAAAACCATGCAGTCCGCGAAAAAACATAGTATGTTGAGTTGCATTAGCGAAGATTTTCTATCTTTGCGGCGTTGCTTCGGCAACAGACATGTTGATAGAACGTTCAGCACGTTTCGTCCTGATTGGATAAAATCTGGTAAATTTCATCAAGGGACGGG
>JAGHSL010000390.1 GCA_018065885.1 Candidatus Limimorpha equi | reverse complement strand
CACAATGCACCTCGAGCCGGTTCCAAAGTTTCGTCCAAAGGTTCAGCGTCAGGCTGTACGACCACAGCTCGCTGATGGTCTTTTCCTGCATGTCGCCATATTGCGTCTCCAAATAAGAATCATACAGATTACCATAAAGCCGCAGATTGAACATCGCATTCGGGCGGTAAGTCACATTCACCTCGCCACCGGCATTGTAGGAGCGTCCCACATTGACGGAATGGTTATAACTGACAAATGTTCCGTAAAGTCCATCGTAAGCTGATGTGTTTATCGAATTGATTTCGTTTGACTTGCCTTTGTAATAGCCCGACACGCCAACCGAGCCGAAATCGTCCCAGTATTTCGTCCAGTTCGCCTCAAGCGAATGGGTGAAAACCGGTTCAAGGAAAGGATTGCCCGATGAAAAGTTCTCTTCGTCATACAAGTTACGCGGCGTCAGTTGTTTGCCCGTCGGAGTGGAAACACGGCGCGTATAACTCAACTTGAAATTGTGCATCGATTGCGTGCGGTACGACAAATGCAAAGATGGCAGCCAGTTACAATAATCTCTAACCAAGTCACCATCAGGACTTTCCGGCAATTCCACCCGAACATGATTCCAAGTGAAACGCAAGCCAGGCTGCACGGTGAATTTGCCGAAACTATGCTGCAACGACAAGTAGGCACTCTGACTTGCACCGTGCGAAACATCGTGATAAAAATACCGGTAGTCAGGATAATACACGCCATCGGAAAGCGTGTCCCAAGTAAACTCATGATCATCCTTGTCGAAATGCGACAAAATGCCAAAACTCAATGTTTCGTTTTCCGAATAGGGTCGGTTGTAATTGACCTGCGCCGAAATATAGGGCATTCCCCTATCGTAAAAATTCCTTGTCCGACGGTGCGAAACGGCAGGCAAAACCATATCCTTGTCGCCAAACAGAATGAAACCCATCGAACTGAGCTGACCATCGACCATTGCCGAAACATTGTGCCCGTGGTTGTCAAATTTATGCAGATAATAAAGGCTGCCAAAACCTGCCAAATATTTGTTATCTTCCGACTGAAAACGCAAATCGTACTCGTAAAATCCTGGTTGATAGATATATTCATTCCTTTTGCGATGGCTTTCATTCAGCGTAGAGGAAAAGCCTGTATTAAGATTGGCCGACACACGGAATACATTCATCGAATCGATATTGCAAGCCGCATCAAGATAGGCAAACGGGGCAAAATCCTTTGATGCCATCAACTGCGTATTTTGCGTACGGCTTGAAAGCGAGCCGTCGTCCGCATAAAGTGTCCTGTCATACGCGCTTCGGGTTTCGCTCTTGCTCCAATAAGTGCTGGCATAGGCATTAAAGGTCCATTTTTCGTTTGCCCAGACATACGAAGCCCAAGGCATCAGGTAAGGCGCCGAAGCCGCATTCAGGCCAAAGCTCACGAACTCATTGCGTTTCACCTTTGCATTCAGCACGATGTTGATGACTGCATCGGCCTGCGTAGCATAACGCGCCGAAGGATTGCTGACGACCTCAATCCTGTCGATGGCATTGGCGGGCATGGTCTGGAGGTAAGTTTTCAAAGCCTCTTTGGTGAGATGCGAAGGACTGTCGTTAATCCAGATTTCCACGCTCGAAGCACCGCGCAAGGTCACATTGCCCTCCACGTCCACGTGAACACCCGGCGCATTCTGCAAGGCATCGGAAGCCGTGCCCGCCTGCACCGTGGGGTCTTCCGAAACGTTATACAAGGTCTTTTCGCCCTCGACGGAGAACAGCGGGCGCTTCTCCTCAATGGTGATTTCGGGTAAATTGATAAGGTTGAGGCTGTCCGTCGAAATGGAATCGTTAGTCACCACTTGCGCCACACCTCTCATAAAAAAGGCGACAAAGACAGTGGTCAGGAAAAATCGGTTTCGTGTTTTCATATCACTTTTGTTTTGCATTGACGCTGCAAAAGTATAATGAAAAAACGCTTGAAAACCAAGCCGTCAAGCGTACTACAGACATCCGTTCAGACGGAGCGGAATTGATAATGAAAATCAACGTATTGCGTGGAACTGGACTACGGAAAAATCACTTATTTTCTTCCGAAATCAACGATTCCATTTCATGAAGCAAAGACTCAACTTTTTCAAAATAAGGCATGACCTCTTGCTCTGTTGCATCAAATTTTCTTCCGGATTTAACATAACGCAATTTGCTCCTTTGTTACATTTTTATAAAACATGGTGAAACTGCGTCTCTCCCATTCTTTTTTCGAAATCAGGAAAGGATGGATTTCAACATCAAGAAGCCAGCCCAATTCAAAAAACGGGTACGACACCTCATCGTGGTCGGATTCGGTTATATTGTCCTTGTCAAGCACTATCAGCAAATCCCAATCGGAATCTTCGCGAGCATCACCTCGAGCCTGCGAGCCATACAAATAAAGCTTTCCGCCCGATGGAATCACTTTCAGCGAAGCCTCTTTTATTCTTTCTATAATTTCTTCCCTATTCATTTTCAAGTTGATGC
>JAGHSL010000042.1 GCA_018065885.1 Candidatus Limimorpha equi | reverse complement strand
CCAAAACGTTTTTCTCTTTGTTATAATCTGCTCCCGTGACCAAACCATCTGAATTAAACCAACTTACGACTTCTGCAACTTGGTTTTTGCCGGTTTTGTTGAGGCGGTAAAGCCGTGTGGTTTCCGTCACCCAGTTCTTGCTGAAAAGATAAAGGTATTTGTCGGTTGCAAAGATGGCTTCGCAGTCGAAATCGGTGTCTTGCTTGCGTTTTTCAAAGTCGGTTTGGTCGCCAAAGCGGAATTTTATGGTGTCGACTGTGATTTCGGCATCACCTTCTGGTGGGATTGCATTCAAAGGAAAAGTGAAGATTCTCAGGTTGTCGCGTGAACCTTTGTTGTTGCCTACGTCGCCTACGAAAACCATTTCGCCGTCGGTACACACATCTTCCCAGTCCTTGTTTTTTGCATTGACTAAAGTGATGCGTTGGACGATTTCAAAATTGGTCGTGTCCAAAGCATAAAGTATGGGTTGACCGCCGCTGTCGTTGTGTGTCCAGACTTTTCCGTTATGGAAAAACAGTCCAGAAGTTTCCTGAACTTCCTTGGGAAGATAGGAACGGAAGGGCGGGTTACCAATAGTTTGCGCCACAGCATTGGATGCCATGGCGCAAAACAATAATATAAATACAAGCGAGTTTTTCAATCCTTTGGATAGATTTCGTGCTTGGCGGCCATCAAGGTGTTGTGCAGCAACGAAACGATGGTCATTGGACCTACGCCACCAGGTACTGGGGTGATTTTTCCTGCAATTTTTGAGACTTCATCGTAGTCGACATCGCCTTTAATGACATACCCTTTCGGGCTTTCGGGAGCGTTGATGCGGTGAATGCCAACGTCGATGATGGTTGCGCCAGGTTTCACCATGTCGGCGGTTACGAAACCTTGCTTGCCGATGGCAGCCACGATAATGTCGGCTTGGCGTGTGATTTCAGCCAGATTCTGTGTCTTGCTGTGGCACAAGGTGACGGTTGCGTCGAAACCTTTGCGCGACAAAAGGACGGCCACAGGCGTGCCAACGATATTTGAACGTCCCAAAACGACGACGTTTTTGCCAACGGTATCAACGCCGGAACGCTTGATGAGTTCAACGATGCCAAAAGGAGTAGCCGGGACAAAGCAAGGGAGACCCAACTGCATCCTGCCCGCATTGATGCTTGTGAAACCATCAACATCCTTTTCAGGTGTTATCGCATTGATGACTTTTGTCTCGTTAATATGCTTTGGCAGAGGGAGTTGGATGATGTATCCGCTGATTTCTGGGTCTTTGTTCAGGAAGTCAATCGTTTCAAGCAGTTGCTGTTCGGTGATGCTTTCCGGAAGACGGTAGACCGAAGAAGTCATGCCGACGGAGTGACAGGCTTTTTCCTTTGATGCGACGTAGGTCTGGCTTGCGCCGTCTTCACCAACGATAATGGCTGCCAAATGCGGGGCTTCCAAACCATGGTCAATCATGTCTGCCACTTCGGCAGCGATTTCTTTTTTCATCTGTTCGGCAATGGCTTTGCCGTCAATTATCTTGTTCATCTTCTTTGATTTAAGATTTAAAGATTTAAAATTTAAAAATTCAAGATTTAAAGATTCAAAGATTCAAGATTAAGGAATCTGGAACATTATCTTCTTCTTGCATTCATGGCGTTCATCATACGCATGGCCTTTTTGCCGCCAGCGGTAGTCATGATGCGCATCATCTTTGAGGTTTCTTCGAATTGCTTGACAAGGCGGTTGACTTCGACGATTGAAGTGCCGCTGCCGAGGGCGATGCGCTTGCGGCGGCTGCCGTTGAGCAGACTCGGATTTTCACGTTCGGCTGGCGTCATGGAGTAGATGATGGCTTCGATGCTCTTGAAAGCGTCGTCGTCAATCTCTTCACCTTTCAAAGCCTTGTCCATGCCAGGGATCATGCTGGCCAGATCCTTCAGGTTACCCATCTTCTTGATTTGCTGGATTTGCTTCAGGAAGTCGTTGTAGTTGAACTCGTTCTTGGCCAGTTTTTTCTGCAATTTCTTGGCTTCTTCCTCATCGAACTGCTCTTGGGCGCGTTCAACGAGAGAAACGATATCACCCATGCCGAGGATACGGTCGGCCATACGTTTCGGATAGAAGACATCCAAGGCATCCATCTTTTCACCGATACCGACGAACTTGATAGGTTTTTCGACGACGGTGCGGATGGTCAAGGCGGCACCGCCACGGGTGTCACCATCGAGTTTGGTGAGGACTACGCCATCGAAATCAAGACGGTCGTTGAAGGCCTTGGCCGTGTTGACGGCATCCTGACCAGTCATGGAATCGACCACGAACAATGTCTCATGAGGCTGAACGGCTTTTTTGATATTGGCGATTTCGTCCATCATTTGTTCATCAACAGCCAGACGGCCAGCGGTATCGATGATGACAACGTGCTTGTTCTGGCGCTTTGCATGTTCAATTGCATTCAAGGCAATCTGAACCGGATTCTTGTTGCCTTCTTCGCTATACACTTCAACTTCAACCTGTTCACCCAAGACCTTCAACTGGTCGATAGCGGCAGGACGGTAGACGTCGCCAGCCACGAGCAGCACGTTCTTGCTCTTCTTGCGTTTCAGGTAGGAAGCCAGTTTGGCGGAGAAAGTGGTTTTACCGGAACCTTGCAGACCTGCGATGAGGATGATGCTTGGCTGTCCTTTGAGGTTGATTTCGGTAGCTTCGCCGCCCATCAGTTCGGCCAACTCGTCGTGAACGATCTTAACCATCATTTCGCCAGGCTTCACGGCGGTAAGGATTTCCTGACCTAAAGCCTTCTCCTTGATGTTGTTAGTGACGTCTTTTGCAATCTTATAACTGACATCGGCATCCAGCAATGCGCGACGGATTTCCTTCATGGTGTCGGCCACGTTGACTTCGGTGATGCGGCCTTGGCCTTTCAATATCTTGAACGAGCGTTCAAGTTTCTCGCTTAATCCTTCAAACATAGTATTCAAAAATTTGGGTGCAAAGGTATGAATTTATTTGGAATGATGGGGATTTTTCTTTCGGACAATTTGACGAGTGGATTTTTGGACAATTGGACAATTGGACAATTGGACTTATGGACATTTGGACAATTAGACCTTTTGACTTGTGGACAATTGGACAATTAGACTTTTGGACTTATGGACATTTGGACAAGTGGACAATTAGGCTTTTGGACTGAGAGGCTGTGAAATATTAGCTCACTAAGTTTGCTGAATGAAATCTCATATAGAAATACATGAATCACCCTGAATCATTACAAACTCATGATTTTCTGCGAAATTGAAAATTTGATTTGGACTTATGCCATTGGGGTTGTCCGATTATGCTTTGACAATGTAGTATAGTCAAAAAAATCAAGAGGAAAATTACAGGTTGTCAATGTCTTCTGCTGTTAGTCCTGTGGCTTGCGAGATGGTGGCTGTAGGCACGCCTAATGCTTTCAGACTTATTGCTGTTTTAATGACTCCTGCCTTTTCACCTTCCTCACGGCCTTCTGCTAAACCTTCCTCACGGCCTTCCGCTAAACCTTCAGCACGACCTTCAGCACGACCTTCAGCACGACCTTCGGCACGTCCTTCAGCACGTCCTATGGCGACTCCTTGGGCAAGTCCTTCTTTTGCTGCCGTGTCAAACATGTCGTTCTGAATCATGATGTTGTCGATATGGCGGTCGTAGGCTTTGCGTTCCTTTTCCGTCATTGAAAGATATTCCAGTTTGCGTTTCGCTTCGCGAAGTCCCGGGGCTGTGGTGTTTTCATCGATGTCGCCATCTTTCAAATATTTAATCCATTCCTCCAAATGGTTCTCGGCAATCTTGTCGAATGACTTGACGCGGATGAGGTAATACTCAGGGAACACATCTTCTGGCGCTTTCATGTTCAACCCGTCCTTTTCCCTTTCCGTGATTTGGAGCGTGTCGTGCTTCGTAAGGCCGTGGAAAACGGTCTGGCCACGGTAGATGTAGTCTTCACCCTTGCCAAGGTCGAAATACAGGATGCTGATGGAGTACACTTTCTTCACCTGGTCGTACTTGTCGCCCTTGTGGATATGCTCGGTGATGGCATTGGCAACTCCATAAAGGATACGCTCCAGATAATACACCTCGCGCGTCTGCTGTATCTCAACCAAGATGATTTCGCCCTTGCTGTTCTTCGCCTTGATGTCGACACGGTTGAACTTGTCGTCGGGATCGGACTGGTTGCTTTCACTCTCCAATATCTCAATGATTTTCGTGTCGTCGTTGAGGAGAACCGTTATCAGCCCTTCGAGTATGCTGAAGTTTGCCTTGTCGCGGAGGATTTTCTTCGCCGCCCAATCGAAGCGTATGTATTTGTCGCAGCCGTTCATAATGAATTATTTGAGTGCAAAAATAATGATATTTTTGAATTTAGAAAACAAAAATGGTAAAAATCAGGCTTTATTTGGACAATTGGACAGTTAGACTTTTGGACAATTAGACTTTTGGACTTATGGACATTTTGACAATTGGACAAATAGACTTTTAGAAAAACTATTGCATCAATTTCTGATATTCCGTTTCAAAGCAAGCCTTGAGTT
>JAGHSL010000226.1 GCA_018065885.1 Candidatus Limimorpha equi | reverse complement strand
TTGTTCAAGTCGCTGAATACGCTCACTTTACCGAATTTGGTCACACCAGTAAGGAAGGCAAAGCGTATGCAGGCATCCATTGACTTCAACGCTCCGTAGAATCCTTTCAGCGTGGCACGGTAGGCATCCTGAAGCTCTTTGTTACCGATGGCCTGAAGCAGAGGTTTGTCGTATTCATCGACCAGAATCACCACCTGACGGCCAGTCTTTTCGTAGGCACGGCGGATGATGCCTTCAAAACGAGTTGCAAGCGACTTTTCGTGTTCATCGTTATTGTATATGGATTCCCAGCGGCTAAGAGTTGAGCTTAACTTATCGGTTAGGCTTGAAGGTGTGTCATATTTCTCCGTATTTAAGTCCAAATGCAGTATGGGATATTCCGTCCAGTCATGTTCCAAATCAGCGATGGCAAGACCTTCGAAAAGCTCGCGTTTTCCTAAAAAATATGATTCCAACGTGTTCAGCAACAGGCTTTTTCCAAAACGTCGCGGACGCGAAAGGAAATAATAGCATCCGCTTGTCACCATATTATAAATATGTGTGGTCTTGTCAATATACAAGAAACCTTCATTCCGCAGCTTTTCAAAACTCTGTATGCCTATCGGCAGCTTATTTCCCATAGTCGTATTGCTTTTGTCGTCCGACAATTGTTTTTCTTTTCCTCAATCGTGCAAAATTATAAAATAAACCAGAATAGTTTGTAATGGTTCAATGGAAAAATTATTTGTTTTTGCCGTAGAGACGTTGCGTGCAACGTCTCCCATTTATGCAAGATTCATGTCAGATTTATGTCCCGACAAACCGTAGAGACGTTCCTTGAAACGAATCTACATAGTGCAAAAAAGAGGTTGACCATGTTTTGGCGGTCAACCTCTTTCATTTCAAAAATATATGTCCAATGAAATTACATCATCAGGAAGCTCATCATCACACCAGCTGCGACGGCTGAACCGATAACGCCAGAGACGTTTGGTGCCATGGCATGCATCAGGAGGTGGTTCGATGGGTCGTATTTCTGACCTTCAACTTCAACGACACGGGCGCTGTCAGGAACGGCTGAAACGCCGGCAGCACCAATCATAGGATTGATTTTTTCCTTCAGGAACAAGTTCATGAACTTGGCACCAAGCACACCGCCAGCGGTAGCCACTGCGAATGAGCAGGCACCGAGGACGAAAATCTTGATGGAACTTGGGGTCAGGAACACGGATGCCTGTGTGGAAGCACCCACGGTGAGACCCAAAATCATGGTCACGATATCGATCAAAGGATTCGAAGCCGTGTTCTGCAAACGCTTCACAACGCCTGATTCCTTGATGATGTTACCGAAGAACAACATGCCGAGCAAAGGCAGGGCGGTAGGGCTGATGAAAGTGGTCAGGATGAGGCCGATGACTGGGAACATGATCTTTTCGGTCTTGTTCACCATGCGTGGAGCCTTCATCTTGATGACGCGTTCTTTCTTGTTGGTCAGCAAACGGATGATAGGTGGCTGAATCACAGGAACCAGAGCCATGTAGGAATAAGCTGCAATGGCGATAGGTCCGATGAGGTTGCGCGTGCCGTTTGTACCGTTAGCCAGACGTGATGACAGGAAGATGGCGGTAGGACCGTCAGCACCACCGATGATGCCGATAGCACCTGATTCTCTCAGATTGAAGCCTAAATACAAAGCACCGATGAAGGTGATGAACACGCCCAACTGAGCGGCAGCGCCCAACAGCATCAGCTTTGGATTAGCAATCAGTGAGGAGAAGTCGGTCATGGCGCCGATGCCCAAGAAAATCAATGGAGGATAAACGCCTGAGGTCACGCCGAAATAGAGGTAATTCAGCACACTGCCTTTCTGGTAAAGACCAGTCTGGAGGTTCAGTTCACCGCTTTGGAATATCTGACCTAAGAAAGCCTTGATTTCTTCGATGTTGGCCGAAGCCATGCCGCAGTCGATAAGTGTCTGTTTGTCGAGTTTTTCGTAGGCCTTGACGGCTTCACTCAACACCATGTTCTTATCGCCGTCGCCGCCAAAGATGGCATAAAGCAATCCTTTGATGGAATCGAGGTCGAAATGATAGGCTCCCGAGTCGATGGCCGATTGGGCGAAACCGACGGCATCACCCAAATTGATACCCGTGCCTTGATAGAAAGGAATGTTACCGCAAATGATACCGACACCAATCGGGATGAGCAACATAGGTTCAAATTCGAAGCGCACGGCTAAGAAAATGAACAGAATACCGACCAAAATCATGATGATATTGCCCAGTTTGCAGTTTCTGAAACCGGTCAACAGCCAGAATTTACGCATACCATCCTTAAACTGGGCGTTCATCGAAGTGTCTTCCTGTTCAAGGACTTGAGGTTCGTCAGCGACTTGGGCTGTCTCGACAACAGCTTCGGTCTCTTCTTCAACAGCAGGCATTGAGTCGGCAATCATGGTGTCGACCAAATCGGCCTGTTGAGCGATGCCTTCTTCGACAGTCATGTCCGTCACTTCTTCGGTCTGCGCAAACAGCTCGCTAACCTTG